>JBFZEF010000106.1:0-6193 GCA_041307045.1 Halioglobus sp. | reverse complement strand
GTTGAACAGAGCGGCGAAAAAGATGATGCTGGTAATCGGCGTCAGCTTGATGATCACGGCAGGCTCCATCGAGCGGCGGATGAGGACAACTGAATATATTATACGGGAGATTGAGCGGAATCGTCCTAAGGGATGCGTTAGCTGGAGGGCGGTTTTAAGGCTGCTCAAGCCCCAGACTCCTGGGGTTTCCTGGCGGTGGAGATTACCACCAAGATGCCAAGGGCGCGAAAAGGCAAAACCTTTAACCACCAAGATCACGAAGGGCACGAAGATATTTGATTCGCTTGGTGATCTTTGTGAACCTGGTAATTTACAAACCTTACTGATCGGGCTGCAGTTGCACTGCAGCCCGCCCGGCAGTACAAATGCCAGGCTATCTGTGGGCCTGCCTGCGCAGGTCGGAAAGAGCCGCGCAATGTAGCGCGGGATTTATCCCGCCGCCTGCCAACGCCGGCGAATGAATTGCGGGCTGGTCTGTAAGGGCGCCCCGTCGAGGCCATCTCGCGCCGGGTCAGGCAGGCGTAATTAGCCATCCTGCGCTTGATCTGGCCCGGGGTGGGTCGCCCCTACGAAATCACGTTTGGAGCGCAGCAGGGCTGGAGGCGTAAATCCGCGCAATCCGTGCCTAAAATCCGCTGTCAGCTTCCCGTTCTTTGCGGTTTTATTGCTCTACTTATCCAGTTGACTTTCCGCCACTTGTCTATATAATAATAGAGTAGAACATTCACCCACCATGCTCCCATCGCCGCCACTTCAGCGGTAGTGTACCTGTGCGAGGTGTGTATGCAGAGCTGGGACGGTAAATCGCATACGACCGGGGCAGGCGCTCCTTTTTGGCGCGCTCTGGCCTGCCTGCTCGGCCTGTCTGCCAGCCGCCCCGGATCGCTGGCCGCCCCCCAGGTCGTCTACAAGTTCTCCTCCTCCATCCTGGCCCTCACCCCCGCTGGCGACCGCTTGCTGGTGGCCAACCCCGACTCGAACAGCCTCACCATTGTAGACACCCTCAGCCGCAGCGTCATAGCCGAAATCCCGGTCGGCCTGACCCCGCTCAGCGTGGCGGTCTCGCCCTCCGGCGCGCAAGCCTATGTCGCCAACCAGGGCAGCCACAGCCTGTCAGTCATCGCCCTGCCCGCCGGGGTGGTGACCGGCACGATCCCCCTGGGCGACCGGCCCTCGGGCGTGGCGGCCTCCCCCGACGGGCGCCTGCTGGCGGTCAGCGAAACCGGCGATGACCGGGTGCGCCTGCTGGACGCCCAGGGGCTGGAAACCCTCCTGCTCATCCCAGTGGCCGACCGGCCCTACGGCCTGGCCTTCACTCCCGACAGCCGCCGCCTGCTGGTGGCCCACCTGCTGAGCGGGGCGGTGACCGTGCTGACCGTCCAGCCTTACCAGGCGCATCTGCCGCTGGTCAGCGCCGGTTCGAACGCCGGCGTTCCCGAACCGCTGCCAGCCTCCCTCTTCAAGGCTCTAACCCCGATCATCTTCTCCGCCGCCCTGGCGACCTGGCCGCAGGTAGCCCCGGCCCCCGGAGTTGCCATCAGCGCAGATGGCAGGCGCGCCTACCTGGCGCAGACCATGGCCAACAGCCTGGGCTATAACACTGGCTTCGACACCAGCGTCTTCCCCAAGGTCTCGACGCTGAATCTGCTCAGCCTGAGCCATCAGCTGGACGAGCATATCTCCCTGCCCGAAACTGACCGCCCGGTCGGCCTGCCCTGGGATCTCGCCCTGGCAAAGGGCGACCAGGAACTGTGGGTGGTCAACTCGGCCAGCAATGACCTCTCGGTGATTGACCTGAGCAATCCCACCCGGCCTCGCCGTCAGGCCAACATCCCCGTAGGCGACAACGCGCGGCATCGCCATCAGCCCGGACGGGGCCAGCGCCTATGTCAGCAACGCCCTGGCAGGCACAGTCAGCCTGATCGACGCCGCCGCCTACCAGGTGACCGGGGTGATCACCGTCACCACGCTGCCCCTGCCGCCCGCCCTGCTGCACGGCAAGCGCCTGTACTTCTCCAGCGCCCAGCCCGAGCTGGCTATGGCAGCCTGGATTTCCTGCAACACCTGCCACGTGGAGGGCGAGGCTGATGGGCGCACCTGGAAGCTGCAGTATTTAGGCAAAGTCCCGCCTGGCCAGCAGCCGGTCATCACCCGCAACACCACCTCGCTGTTGGGCATGATCGAGACCTACCCCCTGCGCTGGTCGGCGGAGTGGGACGAATCCGCCGACAGCGAGTTCAGCGTGCGCTTCGGGCAGTTCGGCAGCGGCCTGATCCCGGAGGGCATGAACCCCACCCTCGGCCCGCCTAATCAAGGCCGCTCCTACGACCTGGACTGCCTGGCGCTGTTCATCGACAGCCTGGAAGTCCCGCCGCGCTCCCACACCCCGACGGAGCAGGAGCTGCGCGGCCAGGCCATCTTTGCCTCGCCGGGGACGCAGTGCGCTGTCTGCCATCCTGCCCCGCTCTACACCGACCTGCTGCAGCACGACGTGGGCACGGCGGACGGCCCGGGCGAGTGGTTCGGCCCGCTGATCGACACGCCCAGCCTGCGCTTTCTGTATGACAGCGCGCCCTACCTGCACGATGGCTCCGCCGCCAGTATGCTGGATGTGCTGACGGCGAAGAACCCCGCCGATGAGCACGGCCTCACCTCGCATCTCAGCCTGGCAGAGCTGCAGGATTTGATTGCTTATCTGCTGGCCCTGCCCTGAAGCGATGTAGGCGAATTTTTTTAACCACGAAGCACACAAAGAACACGAAGGTTTTTTAATCACCCCTTGGTGTCCTTCGTGGTCTTTGTGGTTGAGAATGATCTTTACCCGGCATAAAAAAAAGGAGGTACCAAATGACCCACAACCAGAATATCCCCTCGATCTTGCTGCGCCTGGCGATTCTGCTATCGCTGGCGCTCGGCTTCACCAGCGGGCAGCCCCCGGAAGACGTCCTGCAGCCCAATTTCACCGTCTCCGGCGTCATCCGCCACCTGGGCAGCCCGGTCTTCGGCGTGGCGGTCAGCCTGATCTCTGGCGGTGCCCAGAATATGATCACCGGCCCCGACGGCGTCTACAGTTTCTCCGGCGCGGCGGCGGGCAAAATCCAGATCATCGTCCGCCCGCCGGATGCCATGCGCCTGGCTTACCGCAACTTCGGCGCCACGATTTCTGGCGATCTGGTGAAGGACTTCGATCTGCAGGCCGGCTACCTGCTGCAGGGCCAGTTCTACCAGCCCAACGGCCTGCCCTACGCCCAGAACTTCTGGCTGGTGGCAAAACCCTCCGATTACACCATCCCAACGGGTGAATGGCTGGGCGTCAGCGCTACCGCCGGGGCATTCTCGCTGGTGCTGCCGCCGGGGCGCTACCAGCTGAGGCCGAACCCTGACCCATATCCTTACTTTACCCCCCATCAGATCATCGACCTGAGCACAGCCGACGCCACCGGACTGGCGATCACCCTGCTCTCCGAGCGTCCGCCCGGCCTGCCCATCACCCCGCCAGACGCCAGCAAGATCTCGGTCGGCGTGGCGGATGCCGAGGGCATGGCCGAGATGATCGGGCTGGCTGGCGCGGTGGAGCCGCTCACTGATGTGATCGTGGTCAACCTGTTTGCCATGCGCTTTGCGCACACCATCGCCGACGCGGCTGGCGGCTTCGACCTGCACGTCTTTGCCCCGCCCGGCTCGACGATGATGGTCAAGTACGATCCAGATGGCTGGCGCACAACTTTGCTGCTGAACCAGGTGCTTACTTCGACCGGCCCGGTCACCTACCTGGAGACCAACCCCCTGCCCGGGACGATGATCGATGTGGGCATGCCAGCCGCTGGGCAGGACAACTACCAGGATTTTGCCGCCGTGGGCGGCTTCATCGAGGATCCGAACGCCAGCCACCACGGCAAGTGGGCCGGCTGGTGGCTGAGTGGGCAAGCTTACGTGCCCTCCGGGCCGCCGCCGCTCAAGCTGAACCCGGGCCAGAGTGTGGGCCTCAACAACCTGGTGCTGCATGTCACTTCGCCGGCGCTCAACTGTACCAGTTCGCCCGCCATCACGGCTGCCATCCACCTGCACCTGCGACACACTTTTGCAGGGGATGGCCGTCCGCAGTACACTGGCATGTGGTTCACCTCGCACCTGTTCACCCCCACCGGCCTGCCCATTGAGCATGAAAGCAACGGGCAGCTGACTTATATGACCACCACGATCAACTTCACTTCCTTCACCTGCGAAGGCCCGCACTCAGCGGTCAGCGCGCCAACCGAAGGCGGCTTTAACGTTTTCGACAGCCTGCCCAATGGCATCTACCGCATCCTGGCGCATGTCACCTCCAGCAGCGTGCCGCTGGCCGATATCGCCGATGCGCCCTTTGCCATCGTCTGGTACCACAAGGAGGAATTTGGCCATCTGCCGTTGATCCAGGTAGGCGACGCTGCCCCGCCGCACATCCCCTGGACGCTGTTCGGCAATTATGCCCTGGATGGGCGGCGCGGGGTGCAGGCTATCCAGGATTACGGCGTCTACGCCATGCCCAACCGGGTGGTCACCCAGCCTTCCACCTTTGTCGTCCCCCGCCTGGACTCGCGCAGCGGCCAGCCGCGGGTCTACAGCCTGCTGCCGGGTTCGCACTGGCTCTCAGCCACCGACCGGCGCTTCCCCACCCCGCCGCGCGTGCCGCTCAAAGCCTCTGGCGGCTGGTACGAAGTGACCATCCAGAAGCCCGGCGGGGGAACGGTTACTCTCGGCCCAGCCCGGCTGCACCAGACCCTCCAGCGCACCCCGACCACCTACGATGGCTACGGCGTCGCCGAGGGCACCGGGCAGATCGTCGATCTCTACCACCTCTTCCGCCGCGATGATACCTTTGACTATGCCTTCGAACGCGACGGGATGCACGTCATCACCATCGAGGGCGAAATCGACGACATCTACGGGCGCGTCTATGCCATCTCTGGCACATTCGAGGTGCAGGTGGGGCGCATCCTGGATCTGGATCCGGCCCAGCTGCCCACCACGCCCTACCTGGTCGGCGACTGCTTCGCCCCCGGGCTGCACGTCTTCCCGCCCATGCCCGCCGAGGTGACTGTCAGCGTCAGGCACTTGCCCTACTCCGACCCGGACCAGGTGGAGCAGGAAATCTTCTTCGGCGAGGCCAACCGCTACGGCTACTACCAGCCTGAGCCAGGCCAGCGCTACTGCTTCCAGGATCCCGGCGAGTTTATCGTCAATATCGAAGCCTCCTATTGGCTGCCGGATGGCACCCTGTGGGTGGGCAGCCAGACCTGGGGCGGGGTGGTGGAAGGCCCTGCCGCCAAGATCGCTGCTCACGGGCGGCGCGGCATGGATTACGATGAGAATACGATCAACGATATGCCCGCCTGGTTCGAGGTGTTCAACCTGCCGTCCAATAAGGTCGGCATCGAGAACTACTATCCCTATTTCAGCGGCGATGTGCATTGGGGTATCGAGGATGGCGCGCCCGGCGACTCGATCCACTCCATCATCACTGTGGAAGACCTGACCTCCACCGATGAGATCTACAACTTGATTCTGGCGAACTACCCCAATTCAACCAATGGCTTCCGCTGGCCGCCGCGCGACACCTCGCTGGTGGGCCTGCAGAAGCGCCTGGACGTTGGCGAAGCGCCGCTGTTCATCTCCACCACCAACGGCAAGGACCCCGCTGTCTACCCCAACGACATCGAGCAGTTCGCCTACTGGTACGGCTCCTCCGAGCGCCCGGATGTGCATGTGCGCGAGGTCATCTCGGAGGACAACATGGGCACAGCCTACTGGCGCTTCGACGACACCTACAACATGCAGATCGGCGAGGGGGCTATGGGCGACCTACCCGGCGACATCAAGTGGGAGTTCGGCGGGGCGGTCTTCCGCATCCTGGACCAGCCGGTCAACGAGTACGCCATCTACTCTTCGCTTTGGGTGCTGCTGCCGCACGACGACCCGGTGGGGGCGCGGGTCACCCCGCCTTTCCAATACGCCGCCGGGGGCATGAACGGCGGCCCGATCATGACCCTCAATGGGCAGGACATTGACATGCTCTTCCTGCCCAAGAGCATCCGCCCGGGCGATATCCTGCGGCTGGGCGATACCATTGCTTTCTCCGGGCATGTCGGCCCGCCGCTGGACAGCCGGGTGACGGTGGACATCGTCTCGCCCTCCAACGTGCACCACAACGCCC
>JBFZEF010000105.1:0-2660 GCA_041307045.1 Halioglobus sp. | reverse complement strand
TCAGACCAAGCGCGGCGGGATCGTCTCCGGGCTCGATCGCAACGCAGGCGCGGTACTCGCCGGCCAGGTAGGTGCCGTAGAACTTGCGGCCCTTCAGACTCTTCAGCGGCGCCTCAAGCGCGCGGAACGCCGCGGGCGGTCCGCTTGGACCGTCCGGTGCGACAACACACATGACCTCGATGGGGTTCAGGGTGACTGTCATGGTGCTAGGCCCTCTTACTGGACCGGTTCCGGCGTCCGCCCAACGAATTAAGGGATTGGTGTGGCGCGAAGCCGCCACACAATCACCAGTTGAACCAAGCCGCATGCAGGCCCCGCTCCACTTGGGGATTAAGCCGAGTGGGATCCTGGGCAAGCGGTCGGGGTACCTGCCTTTTCAAAGACGATTCTAGTGGAAGCTGGCCGGAGGAGGCAAGGTGCCTCCTGCCTGTGGGTGCTCCCCGCATCGGTAGGCCTGTGCATCACGGCCGTCCCAACGCGGCAGACCAGGTTGGGCCGCCGAGAGGCAACGTGAAGCCCACCGCGCTGGCATCCCAGCTCGGCACCCATTGAGCAGGAGGCAAGAGCAATGCGGTCAAGATCGAGGAGGACCGCGGCCGCCGGGTCGGAGCTGGTGCATCCATTGCAGGGCCTCACCGCAGGTAGGACAGCGCGCAGGCAGCTGCGCTGGCATGGGACCGTCAGCCGCCGCCGGCTCGCTGGCCTCAGGGGATGCGGCGGATGGTAGATCATCGGCGGCGCGCAAGCCCCCCAGCCGTTGTCGCAATTGCGACAGCCGTTGCCGCTGGCCGGGACTGAAGAAGCCATAGTAGCGGACCTTGACCCACCCCTTGGGTAGGACGTGCTGCAGGAAGCGCCGAATGAACTCCTCGGCGGATAGCGTGCACCATCGAGTTTCTCCGCTGTCACCATCCTGGTAGCTGAACGTGACCCGATCGTCGACTACTCGCTGAATGCGCTGGTTGCTGAGGGCGACACGGAACACGTAGCGCGCCAGATACCTCAGCGCCGGCAGACCGTTCCCCACCGGCTGGCAATGCACGACCCAAGCCTGTCTCCAGACTTTGGCTGGTACCCGCTCGAACCAGCTCGTCTTTCGCAGCCCGTCACGAAACTTGGCCCGGAACAGGATCCCCAGCGGCCTCACCGGGAGAAAGAACCCTCCCCGGGCTGGCAGCCAGGTCTGGCTATCAGGGGACAGCGCCCCTCCCGGCACCAGGTAGTGCACGTGCGGGTGATAGCTCAAGTTGCGGGCCCATGTGTGCAGCACCCCGATCATGCCGATGTACCCACCCAGCAAGCGCGGGTCGCGCGCCAGTCGCTGCGTCGCCGCCGCGCTGGCCCGAAACAGCAAGCCATAGACGTCCTTCTGGTGACTGCGCGCCACGCAGCGCAACCCGGCAGGCAAGGTGAAGGTGAGCAGGAAGTAGGGCACGCGCAGCATGCTCTGCTGTTGCTGCGCCAACCACTCCTCGGCCGCATCCTGCTGGCACTTGGGACAGTGCCGGTTCTTGCAGGAGTGATAACGGTACTGGGTCTGCTCACACCGAGGACAGTAGTAGACGTGCCCGCCGAGCACTGCCGTGCGGCACTGCTCGATGGCCTGCATCGCCCGCCGGTGGCTCGGCAAGAGGCGCGCGCCGAACTTGTCCCGGTAGGCGGGGCCGTAGCGCCGGAAGATCTCGGCCAGTTCGATCAATCGCCGGTTTCCACCAGCCGATTGATCGCTTCGGAGGCCAGGTCTTCCGCCTTGCGCGTCAGATGGGTATACAGCGCCGTCGTCGTGGGTGAGCGGTGCCCCAGATAGATCTGAATCAGTCGCAGGTTGACCCCTGCCTCCAACAGATGTGTCGCCCACGAATGCCGCAGGGTATGCACGCTCGCCTGCTTGTGGATCCCGCTTCCCGCCAGCGCCGCCTTGAAGGCGCGCTGTACCCCGGTGGCGCACATCGGACCCCCGCCCGGCGTCACGCTCGGAAACATCCACACCGGATCCCGGTGGCAGGACCAGTACTCCCGCAGCAGTTCCAGCGTTCGCCGCGGCAGCGGCACGTAGCGGTCCTGCCCACCCTTCCCATGGCGCACATGGATGACCATCCGGGCGCCATCAACGTCGGCCACCGGCAGCTGGACGCCTTCCAGCAATCGCAACCCGCAGGCGTAGATCAGGCTGAGGCATACCCGATAGCGTGCCCTGCGCACACAGCCCAGGATCTGCTGCACTTCTTCCACGCTGAAGACCACCGGCAGCTTCCTGTCCCGAGCGGGGCGGACGAAGTCGAGCACCGGCCAATCCCGTTTCAGCGTCTGCTGGTAGAAGAACTTCAGGCTGCACAAGGCCAGCGTGCAGGTGTTGCGCGCCGCGTGCTTCTCATTCTTCAGATACAGCAGGTACTGGCGCAGCTCCTCTTCGGTCAGGACGTCCGGGGACTTGCCGTAGTGCTCCGCCAGTTTCCGCACCACGCGCACGTACGAATCCTGCGTCCGGGGAGACAGACCGCGCAGTTGCAGATCTTCGATGTATCGCTGCCGTAGGGCTGTCATGGCTACATCTCCTGTCCAGAGGGTTGGCCAGGACTATAGCCACACAGAGGAGGATGAGTAGCTTATCGAGGAGTGCGCAGCGATGCACTCACACTGCGCGAAGCGCTTAGTTCAAC
>JBFZEF010000103.1:0-4893 GCA_041307045.1 Halioglobus sp. | reverse complement strand
GTTGAAGCCGTCGCCGATTAAGGTCTCCAGTGCGGAAAGGAACTGTACCGGCTCGCGAATATTGCGCCACCAGTAGTTCGAGTTCAGACGTGTGCTCTTCCGATCTATTGGCATCCGCTTACCAGCGAGGGTTACAACCTCGTCAATCGCTACCCGCAGCATCCCCTGCTCGGCTACCGCTTGCACGAGAATGCGGGCCAGTGGGAGAACCACCTTGATACCATGCGCTATCCCAATCTCGCCGATCATGCAGTGGGCGATGCGGTGGTTTTTCCGGCTGCAGGTTTCGTCGAGATGGCCCTGGCAGCTGCCCGGCTCTGGAACGGCGACGACGCACAGGAAATCGAGGAACTCGAGATCGTCGCTCCGCTGCTGCTGGAGCCGCAGCCGGCCAAGGTCGTACGCCTCGCCATCGAGCCGGCGGATGGACGCTTCACCATCAGCAGCCGCGAACGGCTGGACGACAAGCCCTGGCTGCTGCATGTCGTGGGACGCTCGACAGGCAGGCCGCAGGGGGGCACTGCTCCCGCGCCACTGAAGATTCCGGTGGATCCGCCCGCCGCGGACAGCTCGGCACACTACGCCCTGACAGCACGGGTGGGCCTCAACTATGGCCCGGCCTTCCGCGCGGTGGAAAGCCTCTGGAAAAAAGCTGATGGGGTATTGGCCAGACTCGAGACGCCTTCCGTCATCGCTGCCGAACTGGCCAGCCATCAACTGCACCCTGCATACCTCGATGCTGCCTTCCAGTTGCTGGTGGACATCCTCAGCGGCGAGATCGGCAGCAAGGGTGGTATCGCCTTCGTGCCCGTCAAAGTGGGTCGGCTGCGGCTGCACCGGCCGGCGCAAACGATTCGCTATGCCGCGGCACACTTGCTGCGACGCAGTCCGCGCTCGGTTGTCGCCAGCTTCGTCCTCTATGACCAGGCCGGCCAGCCTGTCGCCGAACTTGACGAGGTGCGGTTCCGTGGCGTGCTGCTGCGCCGCGGCCTCGGGGAACAAACCGGCTACCTGCGTTTCGAGGCGGTGCCCAAGCCCCACCCGAGGGTTCCGCCATCGACGATTCCAGCGCATTGCAGGTTGCTGGATGCCTGCCGTGCGATCCTGCATGCGACCGAACGCGTTCAGGCACGCCGGCTTTACCAGAATGAGGTCGAACCGCTGCTCGACGTGCTGAGCGCCGCCTTCGCCAGGCAGGCCCTGAAGCAGCTGGCTGGCGCAAAAGCCGGGCTGAACCCGCCTCTGCTGCTGGCGAACGGAGCCGTCGCCGCTGTCTTCGGGCCCTATCTGCAAAGGCTGGTGGAGATGCTGGTGGAAGATGGCGCACTCGAGCCGGACGGGGACGGGCTGGCCTGGGTCGACGCTGCTACCGAACAACCTGCAGCCGCTGACATCTGGCGCAGCCTGCTGGCGGACTATCCGGACTATGCCGCCGAAATTCTCTTGCTGGGTCGGGTAGGAAGCAAGCTTTCCGCTGTGCTGACCGGTGAAATCGAGCCTGCAGTCCTTCTCCCGAAGGATCCGGCCCACCCCCTGCTAAGCCACTATCTGAACGGCTCACCGTCGCTCCAGGCCCATGGCCTCGCCATCATCGGGCTGCTGAAGAAGGCACAGGCTTCCCTTCCGCCAGGCGGGCGTCTGCGCGTGCTGGAATACACCAGCGGCCGTTCGCAGCTGGCGGCACATTTGCTGCCACACATGGAAGCCGACCGCTGCGACTACCGCATCGCCGCGATGGATCCTTGCGTATGGCAAACGATGGAAACACTGGGCGAGCGCTTCCCCGCGCTGGATGCCCGACTGCTCGACCTGCGTCACCCGCCCGAGCCCGATGAACGCTTCGATATCGTCCTGTTGAGCCAGGAACTGGCGATAGCTGCCGACCCGCAGGGACTACTCTCCGACCTGACGGCGCGACTGGGGGCCGGCGGCGTGCTCGTGGTCGCTGAACAACCGCCCGCACGCTGGAGCGATCTGGTGTTCGGCATGCAGCCGGACTGGTGGCTGAAGAATGGCAACGGCCGTTTGCTCTCACGCCTGCAAACAGCCAGGTCCTGGCAGGATCTGTTGACCCGGCAGGGTTACGCCGAAGTGCAGCAATTGCATGAAGTGCCTGGCGGGACCCAGGGTCCCTACCTGTTGCTGGCTTGCAGGTCCCAGACCGACGTGAATGCGGCCGCCATTGCACCGACCGAGGAGCGAAGCTGGCTGCTGGTCTGTGATGCTGACGGCGAGGGCGCTGTTCTGGCCGGACTGCTGGCCACGCACTTGCGGGCTTCCAGGCAGCGTGTGTTCAGCGCCACAGCGGGACCTGCCTACCGGCGCTGCGGGGCCGATGCCTGCGAGTTGCGGCTGGACGCATCCAGCGATCTGCAGCACCTGTTCGACCTGGTCCGCGAACTGCATGGCCAGCCTGCCGGGATCGTGCTGTTGCATGGCCTGCTGGCACCCGGTGGAGAGGATATCGGCGAGCGCAGCATCGTCGCCGCCGAGTTGGCGAAGGCATGCGCCGCCGCGGGTATGGCGCCAGATTTCCTGCTGGTCAGCTGTGGCGCCACCGAGGATCTTGTTCCGACCGGGCAGAGGAATATCGACGATGCGACCCTGTGGGGTTTCGGCCGCACGCTGATGAACGAATATCCGGAACAGCGCATCCGCCTGCTGGAACTCGCCGATCCTCACGACCCCGAACATCTGGCCGAAACCATCGCCATCGAGTTGCTCGCCCCGGATACCGAGGACGAGGTGATCTACGCACCGCAAGGTCGTTACGTCCCGCGCCTGCGCGCTGTCACCCTGTCCGCGCTGGTCGGCCCCTCCCCCGATGCCACGCCGGAAGCCTGGATCAATCGGCTCGCTTTCACCACCCCGGGGCCGCTCAAGCACCTGCAGTGGCATCCTCAACGACTCGCCGCGCCAACTGATGGCCAGGTCGAGATCACGGTCAGGGCTGCCGGCCTGAATTTCCGCGACATCATGTATGCCATGGGATTGCTGTCCGACGAGGCGGTGGAACATGGCTTTGCCGGACCGACCCTGGGCATGGAGCTGGCTGGCGTGGTCAGTGCCGTTGGCCCGGGCGTAAGCGAGCTTGCGGTCGGCGACGAGGTGATCGCCTTCGCGCCCGCCAGCTTTGCCGAGCGGGTGGTCACCTCCACTGCCGCAGTGGCACGCAAGCCTGCAGGCTGGTCCTTCAATGCCGCCGCCACGGTGCCCACTACCTTCTTCACGGCCTACTACGCGCTGCAGCACCTGGCACAGCTGCAGCCGGGCGAAAGGCTGCTGATCCATGGTGCGGCAGGCGGTGTCGGCCTGGCTGCCATCCAGCTTGCCAAGGCACTGGGCGCCGAGATCTTCGCCACTGCCGGTAGCGAGGCCAAGCGCGACGTGGTGCGTCTCGTCGGCGCCGACCACGTGCTGGACTCGCGCTCGCTGGCCTTTGCCGACGACGTGCTCGCACTCACCGGCGGCGAGGGCGTAGACGTGGTGCTCAACTCGCTGGCAGGCGAGGCGATCAACCGCAATCTGAGGGTACTGCGCCCGTTTGGCCGCTTCCTGGAACTGGGCAAGCGCGACTTCTACGAGAACACCCGCATCGGCCTGCGGCCGTTCCGCAACAACATCACCTATTTCGGTATCGACGCCGACCAGTTGATGGCCGAGCGTCCGGCGCTGACCCGGCGCCTGTTCGGCGAACTGATGCAACTGTTCGAGACCGGCGAGCTCAGTCCACTCCCCTATCGTGCCTTCCCGGCCGCCCAGGCGGTGGAGGCGTTCCGCTACATGCAGCAATCGCGGCAGATCGGCAAGGTGGTGCTGAACTTCGATGACGGCGTCGGCCCGACAAGGAGACTGTCCCCGCAGCCTCTGTCCCTGCGTCTCGATCCGCAAGCTACCTACCTGGTCACCGGCGGCACGCGCGGCTTCGGTCTGGCAACCGCCTGCTGGCTGGCGCGCAAGGGCGCACGCCATCTGGCGCTGCTCAGCCGCCGCGGCCTCCCCGACCAGGATGGCGCAGCGAGCATCGCAGCCCTGCGGGCCGAAGGCGTACAGGTCCATACAGTGGCCTGCGACGTGAGCGACCGCAGCGCACTGGACGCAGTCTTGCAGAAGCTGCGTGCCGAGCTGCCACCGCTGCGCGGCATCGTGCATGCCGCAATGGTCATCGACGATGGGCTGGTGCGCAGCCTGGATGCCGAACGGATCCGCAAGGTGCTGGCGCCAAAGGTTCTGGGAGCGCGCCATCTCGACGCACTGACCCGCGACGATCCGCTCGAATTCCTGGTGTTTTATTCATCCGCCACGACGCTGTTCGGCAACCCCGGCCAGGCCAGCTACGTCGCCGCCAACCGCTACCTGGAGGTGCTGGCCGCGCAGCGCCGCGCTGCCGGCCTGCCGGCCCTGGCGGTGAGCTGGGGGGCCATCGACGATGTCGGTTACCTCGCCCGTCACGCCGATATCAAGACCGCGCTGCAGTCGCGCATGGGGGGGGCCGCGCTGAACTCCGGCGAGGCACTGGACGTGCTCGAGCAGCTGCTGATGCACAACCTGTCGGGCCTGGGCGTCATGGACCTCGACTGGGCAGCGCTGCGCCGTTTCCTGCCCGGTGCCCTGTCACCCAAGTTCCAGGAGCTCGGACGACAAGCCGAAGAGGCGGGTGCTGACGCCGAGGGCCAGGAGCAACTGCAGCGTTGGCTCGAGGAGCTGGACGACGCGGAGCTGGCAGCGGCGTTGGCCGGGCTGTTGAAACAGGAGATCGGCGAAATATTGCATATCGCGCCCGAACGCATTGCCGACGACCGTTCTCTGTACGATCTGGGCATGGACTCGCTGATGGGTATAGAACTGGTGTCGGCAGTGGAAGTGCGATTCGGCGTGAGCCTGCCGATCATG
>JBFZEF010000093.1:0-4823 GCA_041307045.1 Halioglobus sp. | reverse complement strand
CTTGATTTGTATCCTGGCGCCAGCCCTCGGGTCCTGCGCGGACGGGAGCAGCAACAACAGGAAGGCCGTCAGTATCGACACGCCCAACGCCGAGCGCTGTGAGATCCTCGACCCGGCCAATTGCATGTTTCCCTGGCCCAGCAGTGCGTTCACCGTGGAGGATGACTCCACGGTCACCGGGCGGCGGGTGAATCTCAACCCGGCCTCCCTGCCGGAGAACAAGCAGGGCGTGCGGGTGGATCCCACGCAGTGGAACCGCAACGACGGTTTCTCACCATCACAGATGATCCTGGCCCAGGTGCCAGGGGTGGACCTGGCGAAAACCGGGGCGCCGCCCATCACCGACATCAAGCAGTCACTGAGCCCCGATTCCCCTGTGGTGGTGATACGCGCAAGCACGGGAGAGCCGCACCTGGTCTTTGCCGAGCTTGATGCCAATACCAGCGACCCGGCTGAGCAGGTGTTCATCATTCGCCCCATGGTCCAGTTCGAGCGCGGTGAGCGTTATATCGTCGCCCTGCGCACCCTGCGCAACGCCTCCGGTGAGATACTGGAAGCGCCGCAGGTATTCCGCGCCCTCCGCGATGACATCCTCACTGACAATGACGCGATAGAAAACCGGCGGCCGGCGATGGAGGATATTTTCAGTATCCTGGAGGATGCGGGTATTGCTCGGGAAGAGCTCTACCTGGCCTGGGATTTCAACATCGCCAGTGTCGAGAACATCACCGAGCGCGTTCTGCATATCCGCGACGACGCCTTCGCCAGCCTGGGCAACGCGGCACCGCAGTTCAGCGTGTCCGAGGTGCTCGACCTGGAGCCCTGTGCCAAGACCGGTTGTGAATCGGGCCAGGACCCCTACAAATCGCGCACCATTGTCGGGACCTTCGAGGTGCCCAACTACCTTGACTCGGACGACGGCGGACCCGGCTCGAATTTCTTTTACGCCGAGCCGGGTGACGGGCTGCCCGATCGTATCGGGGGCGACAACCTCTTCACCGCGAAATTCTATTGCAGCATCGCCCGTTCCGTGGCGGAGGACTTCAGCGCGCCGCCCAAGGCCCTCGCCCGGCCCTCCCTGTACGGCCACGGCCTGCTGGGCAGCGGCGAAGAAGCCCTGCGCGGCACTGGCGCCAATATCAACATCATGGCGAATGACCACCGGATGATGTTCTGCGGCACCGACTGGAGCGGCTTTGCGCAGGAGGATGTCGGCTACGCCGTCAGAGTCCTGCAGGACTGGTCCCTGCTTCCTGCCGTATTCGACCGACAGCAGCAGGGCTTCCTCAACTTCATGTACCTGGCGCGCCTGCTCAAGCACGACGACGGGCTGCGCAGCGACCCCGCCTTCCAGGCGGGCGGCGTGCCGGTGTTTGACCACAGCAACGTCTATTACGATGGCAACAGCCAGGGCGGTATCCTCGGCGGGGCGCTGATGGGTATGATCCAGGACGTCACCCGCGGCGTGCTCGGTGTGCCCGGTATGTCCTACAGCTTCCTGCTGCGTCGCAGTATCGATTTCGACCTTTACAAGCCGTTCTTCAGCGGCGCCGGCACCGGCGACAGCGGCGGCGGCTACCCCAGCGTCAAGGACCAGAGCTTCCTGCTGTCCATGGGCCAGATGCTTTGGGACCGGGCGGAGGCCAGTGGCTATGCCTATCACATCGAACAGCACCCGCTGCCCAACACGCCCCGCCATTCGGTGTTGATGCAGGTGGCCTACGGTGATCACCAGGTGTCCATGTGGGCCGCAGAATTCATGGCGCGCAGTATCGGTGCGAAACTGCGGGTGCCGGCGCTGGAGCCTGGCAGGCACCCCGACAGCAACCCCTTCTTTGCCCTGGAACCGGTACCGGCGGGCGACTACACCGGCTCGGTGCTCTCCTTCTGGGACGATGGCCCCCTCGGCGGTGGCGCTATCGATGGCGGCACGGCCGTACCACCCGTCACCAACACATCACCTTTTGAACCGGATTTTGGCAATGATCCCCACAGCCTACCGCGCAAGGACACCATCGCCCAGGCGCAGAAATCCTTCTTCCTGATGCCGGAGGGGGAGGGCAAGTTTGTCGATACCTGCGATCCCGCCGTGCCCTGCACCACGGACAGCTACCTGCCCGGTGGGGCGCCGTAGTAGATCAGTCCTAAGTCTGACAGGCTCCTGGATGACCTTCCTGCAGGATAGGGCCGGCGCCCGCTTCACGTTTTAAACTCCCGCCCTGCGGCGCATAAGCCCATGGCCGCGACCGCGGCCTGCGCGAGTTTCCCGCGCCTGCCCTGGCTCTGCTGCCAAACCCACCCGAATGATAAAATATAAATGGGAATAATTCTCATTAGGTATTGTTTATGACAATGATTCCTAATAGCATTCATCCACTATGGGATCGCGATCGCTGGTGAGCATCCCGGTTACATCGATAACGAGAGGACAAAATGCAAAGGCAAATTCTGGCTGTCATGGTTGCGGGCGTGTGCGGGAGTGCCGCCGCACTCGCAGGTAACCACACGATCGAGGAGGTAAGAATCGTCGGATCGTCACAGGACGCGCGTGCGTTGGCTGGCTCCGGCTCGGTCATCGACCATGAGCAGATAGTGATCGAGGCCGCTGGCGATATCCACAAACTGCTGCAGTCGGTGCCGGGGGTATACATCATGGAGGAGGACGGCTATGGCCTGCGCCCCAATATCGGCATTCGCGGCGCGACCTCGGAGCGCTCCTCACGCATTACCCTGATGGAGGACGGCGTGTTGATCGCGCCTGCGCCCTACTCCAATCCGGCGGCCTATTATTTTCCGACTGTCCTGCGGATGAACTCGATCGAAGTGCTCAAGGGCGCACCGCTGTTGCGCTACGGCCCGCAGACCACTGGCGGTGTGGTGAATTTCGTGTCCACACCCATCCCGGAGCAGAGCCTCGGTAATCTGGACCTGTCCTATGGCCAGAACAACGAGGTGAATATGCTGGGCAACTACGGCGTTCGCAGCGGCGACTTCGGCGCGTTGGTAGAAACCGTCCAGCGTGGCAGTGACGGCTTCAAGGACATCGATCGCTCCAGCGCCGATACCGGCTTTGATATCCAGGACTATCTGGTAAAGCTGCTCTGGGAGGGAGAACGCCAGAGCGTACTGCTGAAAGCCCAGTACTCCGAAGAGAACTCCGACGAGACTTACCTGGGCCTCACCGACCGTGACTTCGACCGCGATCCCAACCGGCGCTATGGCCTGTCGCTCATCGACAAGATGGAGAATGACCATGAGGGCTATAACCTGACTTATCGGCTCGCGGTAACCGACCAGGTCACCATGACCGCTACCGGCTATTACAACAGGTTCGCCCGGGACTGGTTCAAGCTGAATGGCGGTAGCGCCTTCATCAACAACGCCAACGAGGGCAGTGCCGTTGCCCAGGGCGTGCTGGATGGCAGCCAGGACGCCACCGGCCTCAAGTACAAGCACAATAACCGCAAGTACGAGTCATACGGTTTGGACCTCAATTTTGATGTCGACCTGGGCGCGCACCAGCTCGCGCTCGGGGTGCGGCCGCACGAGGATGAAGCGGACTATTTCCAGCCGGTGGAAGTGTACGACCAGGTCAACGGCCAGCTGGTGTATGTCTCCACCACGCAGCCGGTGGGGGGCGACAACCTGGAGGAGTCCGCCGATGCCTTGAGTTTCTGGGCGGTTGACAGCTGGCAGGTGACCGATGCGCTGTCCCTCAACCTTGCCCTGCGCTACGAGGATGTCCAGTCGGAGCGCACGGAATTCGCGGATCCAGGTCGCACCGCGATTAAAGCGGAGCGGGAGAATGAGATCGACGAGTGGTTGCCCGGCGGGTCATTCACCTACGATCTGACCGATTCCTGGCAACTGCTGGCCGGCGTGCATAATGGTTTCTCGCCGCTGGGCGGAGCGGCGAAGGAGAACGAGGATCCCGAGACCAGTACCAACTGGGAGGCGGGCTTTCGTTATCACGCCAACTGGTTTGTCGAGGCCATCGGTTTCTACAGCGATTTCGAGGACAAGACTGAATTCTGCTCCAACGCGACGCCCTGCAGCAACGGCCAGGTCGACGGCTCTTTCAATACCGGTAAGGCGGAGATTGCCGGGCTGGAGCTGCAGGTGGGCACCAGCACGAGCTTTGGCAGCTTCAGCGTCCCGATGGACCTGATGTACACCTACACCGACGCCACTATCAGCGAGGACAATGAGTTCAACGGCTTCGAACAGGGCGACGAACTGGCAGCCATACCCGAGAACACGTTCAGTATGAAGGTGGGGCTGGAAGCCACCAACGGCTGGAACAACTACCTGATTGCCAGGTACACCGACAGTATGTGTATCAGGGTTGGTTGCAACCGCGACGGCGGCACATTTGAGGAGACCGAGGATTATTTCACGCTGGAATACATCAGCCGCTACCCCGTGGCCGATGCCGTCGTGGCATACCTGAAGGTGGAGAACGTGCTGGATGAGCAACGCATCGTGGCGCGCCAGCCTGAGGGCGCCCGTCCCAACAAACCGTTCACTGCGGTGGTAGGCGTGCAGTGGCAGTTTTGACGCCACCGGTTAACCGCTGAGTGCGCGGCGCGCTAGTGGGGCGCCGTGTAACTAACAGCAGTAACGTAGTACAGTTTTTCTCCGGAGGGACTTTCCACCCGGATTTCATCATCCAGGCGCTTGCCCAGCAGGGCGCGTGCCATGGGTGAATCCATGCTCAGGTTGCCCCGGGGCAGGTCAAACTCATCCGGCCCGACAATACGCCAGCACTGCTCCTGGCCCGCGGCGTCCTCCAGCCAGACCCAGGCGCCGAAGAATATTCGGCT
>JBFZEF010000092.1:0-6967 GCA_041307045.1 Halioglobus sp. | reverse complement strand
TGGCCTATTTCTGTTACAGCGCCGCCAACTACGTCAAATTGAAGGACCTCCACATCGCCGAACTGGAGGCGCTGTGATTCAGGCCGCCGCCAGGGACTCGCGAATCTGGCGGATAACAGGGCCGGTATGGGGCCGCACACCCCGCCAGATGTAAAACGACTGTGCCGCCTGTTCAACCAGCATGCCCAGCCCGTCAGCCACGGCCCAGGCTGCGTGGTGAGCCGCCCAGCGCATAAACGCCGTGGGCTGTGCCGCGTAGATCATATCGTAGCAACAGCTGCGCTCCGTCAGTACCGTGCCCGACAGTTGCGGCATCCCGCCGCTCAGGCCGGCACTGGTGGCATTAATAACCAGGTCGAAAGCGCGGTCGCCAATCAGCCCATAGGCGCCGCCCTCAACGGGGCCGATATCCACGAATTCCGCCGCCAGCTGACGCGCCTTCTCCGCAGTTCGGTTGACGATCAGCAGCTCCTTCGGTTTCTCCCGCAACAGGGGCTCCAGCACACCGCGGGCCGCGCCGCCAGCACCCAGTACGAGCACACGCAAGCCCTGCACTGCCCAGCCCAGATTGGCGATCATGTCGCGCATCAGACCGATGCCATCCGTGTTATCACCCTCGATGCTGCCATCGTCGCGCCGCGTGAGGGTATTCACCGCCCCGGCCCGCCGGGCGCGGTCGCTGAGACGGTCGGCGAAATGGAATGCATCCCGCTTGAAAGGCAGGGTCACATTGAGACCGGCCCCACCTTCGTCAAAAAAATTGCGCGCGGCCAGGGCAAAGCCGTTCAGCTCGACCAGCACTGCCCGATAGTGCATTTGCTGGGCGCACTGCGCCGCAAAGGCCGCATGAATAGCCGGCGATTTGCTGTGCTTGATCGGATTGCCAAAGACGGCGTATTTGTCGATACCACTCATGCTGCTGTCCCTGTTTATTCCGCTTCACCAAGCCAGTCACGGTCCCGGAGGTAGTAGTCGGTCAACTCGGCCTCGCGGGACCCCGGCGCCGGCCGGTAGTCATATTCCCAGCGCACGAGGGGCGGTAGCGACATCAGTATCGCCTCGGTGCGCCCGTCAGACTGCAGGCCGAAAAGGGTACCCCGGTCATACACCAGGTTGAATTCGACATAACGCCCGCGGCGATAGAGCTGGAACTGTCGCTCCGTTTCGCTGAAGGGCTGCTGCCTGCGCCGCTGCACAATGGGCCGATACGCCCGGATATAGGAATCTCCCACAGCGCGCATAAACGCAAAACAGGTGGCGAAATCCCATTCGTTCAGGTCGTCAAAAAAGAGCCCGCCGACACCCCGTGGCTCCGCCCTGTGCCTGAGGTGAAAGTAGCTGTCGCACCAGGCCTTGAAGCGGGGATAGATGTCATTGCCGAAAGGCGCGCAGGCCGCGGCGGCAACCCTGTGCCAGCTTATGCAGTCCTCGCGATTCCCGTAATAGGGTGTGAGGTCGTAACCGCCACCAAACCACCAGACGGGCTCCTCCCCGGCTTTTTCCGCAACGAAGAGGCGTACGTTGGCATGGGATGTCGGCACATGCGGGTTGCGGGGATGAATGACCAGGGACACTCCCATGGCCTGGAAACTGCGCCCGGCGAGCTCCGGCCTGGAGGCGCTGGCGGAAGGCGGCAGGTTAGCGCCCTGGACGTGGGAGAAATTCACACCGCCGCGCTCGAAGACCATGCCCTCGGTCAGTACCCGACTGCGACCGCCGCCGCCCCCGGGGCGCTGCCATTCGTCGGTGATGAAGCCAGCCCCGCCATCTTCTTCCGCCAACTCGGCACAGATATTGTCCTGTAGCTGCAGCAGGTAGGACTTGACCTGTTCAATCTCCATCGTCGCGTTTTCCCGTGGATTTATGCGCGAGGCATTATACGCACCCCTGCCGGGGAACAATACCTGGACTGGATCACCTGAACTGGATCAGGCGCGAACAACCCGGCCGCTGGCCAGGTCTCGGATCACTGTGGGCCGGGCCGAGTCCCCCACCGCGCCGGGCAGAAGATAGTCGAGCCGCTGATCGAAATAGCGCCTTACCTGGAAGCCGTACCGGGGGGGCCTGCGGCCCGCCGGATTGGCGGAGGTGGAAACCAGCGGGCCACCCCAGCCGGCACAGAGCGCACTGATCACCGGATGTTCGCTGACACGCAGCGCAACCTTGTCGTGTTCGCCGTGAATCCAGGCCGGCACACGCCCCCGGTGGGGCACGAGCCAGGTATTGGGTCCCGGCCAGCCAGCCGTGAGTGTGCCGCGCTGTAGCGAATCCAGGCCGGCAAGTAAAAAATCGAAGTGCTGCTCGCTGCTGGCCACCAGTATCAGGCCTTTGGCCGGTGAGCGGCCCTTGAGTTCCAGCAGTCGCCGCACCGCAGCCCGGCTCCAGGGGTCACAGCTGAGCCCCCACACGGCCTCTGTCGGACAGGCGACAACGCCGCCGCCGGCCAATGCCTGCAACGCCATGCGCAGGCGCAGTGGCGCGGGTGGTCGTGCCATATCAGCCCCTGAGGCTCTCCTGCAGCGCGGCATCCTTGACCCGAATCGTCTCGGCGTTGGCGGCGCGCTCGTCCCGCAGCTTCTGCGCCAGCGCCGGGTTGCCGAGCGCCAGCATCTGGGTGGCGAGGTAGGCCGCATTTTTGGCCCCGGCCTTGCCTATCGCCACTGACGCGACCGGGATTCCCGCCGGCATCTGCACCGTGGACAGCAGTGCATCGAGGCCGTCGAGGGATCCGTCCATGGGCACCCCGATCACCGGCTTGACTGTGGTGGCCGACACCGCGCCCGCCAGGTGCGCCGCCATGCCGGCCGCGGCGATGAAGACCGCACAGCCGCGCTGATCCGCGTCCTGCACGAAGGCCTTGGTGACTTCCGGCGTGCGATGGGCAGAGGTGATGCGCGCCTCGAAGCGGATCCCAAAAGAGCGCAGGACATCAAAACAGGACTGCATAACCGGCAAATCCGAATCAGACCCCATTACAATAGCCACAAATGGTTCGCTCATTGTGTTCCTCCTGTCATGCCAGCCGTCGCGTTCAAATACGCCCGACCAAAGAGCGCGAAAGTTAAACAACTGCCGGCTTCTGCGCAAGCCCGACATGGCTTCAGCTGCGAATATATCCGCCATCGCAGCGCGCCACCGCACCCCGGATTTCGAGGAAGGTCACGTCCGCCATGACCCGGGAGACGGGAACAGCGCCCAATCGGGCCAACTCGTCCACCGTGATGCACTCATAGCCGATCAGGCGCAGCAGCTGTTGCTGGCTGCCGGAGAGGCCACCTGTCTCCTGCGGCGCCTCGCGCCGCAGCGGAAGCAAATCCTGCTGGAGCGAGAACATAGGGCCCAACTCCTCCAGCACGTCCTGCAGGCTTTGCACCATTTTGGCACCGTCGCGGATCAGGTGCAGGCAGCCCGCACCGCCCGCATGGTAGATCGACCAGGGCAGGGCGAACACCTCGCGGCCCTGTTCCAGCGCGGTGCGGGCCGTGACCAGGGAACCGCTGGGCAGGGCGGCTTCGACCACCACAACGCCCAGGCAGAGGCCGCTGATGATCCGGTTGCGGCGGGGAAAGTTGTGCTGCAGGGGCGCAACGCCGGGCGGAAACTCGCTCACGAGGCAGCCGGCCTCCACCAGATCAGCCGCGAGACCGCGATGGCGGTAGGGGTAAATCTGGTCTATCCCGGTTGCCATCACGGCTACGCTGCGGCCCCCGGCTGCGAGCGCAGCGCGATGGGCAGCGCCGTCGATGCCGCGAGCCAGGCCACTGGTGATGTGCAGGCCGGCCCGGACCGCCTGGGCAGCCAGGTCTTCCGCCGCCCGCACACCCGCCGGACTGGCCCTGCGGCTTCCAACCATCGCCAGTTGCGCCTGCGCCAGCAACCCGGTATCGCCGCGCACATAGAGCAGGGGCGGCGGGTCGGGAATTGTCCGCAACAGGGGCGGGTACCCGACTGCGGTAATCGGCACTACCTCCGCCCCCACCCTGGCGAGGCTAGCCAGTTGGGCATCGATGTCGATCGGGTGGCTGCCGCCCCGCAGGATTCGCGCCAATGCCTGGGCAGCTGCAGACGCCAGGCCGAGCTCCTGCCAAAGGGCGGGGCCTCCCCCTGCCAACGCCTGGGGCGAGCCGCAGTGCAGCAGCATTCGCGCCAGCAGGGTTTCCGTGATCCCGGGTACCGCGTGCAACTGCAGGCACAGCCGGACGTGTGCTGGGTCCATACATCATCCTTGATGTCATATCGTCGCTGCCGGCGCACCCGATAAAGCGGGGTTGGCCCTCCTGCCTCTCGCGACATACCGCCTGCGCGGCCCGATACATCCTGTATATAAAAAACGGGGCTCGAGGCCCCGTCAGTGTGCGTGCTGTCGCTGCAGATTAGAACATCAGGGGTTCTTTACTTTATCCCCCACCTTCAACGGCTTGTCGGATTTCAGGACGATGGCGTAGCTGGCCTTTTCAAAGGTTTCGAACACCATGGCCAGGCCTGCCCGCACATCGGGCAACAGCACGTTTTCCTGGGCCACCTCGTCGAAAATCAATTGCCCGGCCTGGTATATCGCCAGCACCTGGCCCACTTCCAGGCCATCCCGCTCACCCTTGTTCAACACCACGATGTCCGTGGTACCGATCTGGGAGACGCCATCGGGTACGGCAATCATGAAGCCGTCCTTGATCTCGGCGTCCGGCGCACGGGGGTGGAAGTTGGCATCGATCACCCCTTCGCGCATCGGCAGCAGCCGATCGGTGACGCGCACCTCCGTGGTAATACGGGTAATCTCCAGCTCGGTGACCGCATCGGTGTTGCTGCTCAGCAGCTTGGCATTACCGATATCCTGCGCGTGGTAGCCCAGCAACTCGCCGGTGACGGGGTCCTGATAGGCATCGCCAGGTCGGTAGATGCCGTAAACTTTCTCGCCGTCGGGGAAGCTGCCCCGGCCATACACCCGGTCGCCCGGTGCACTGAGCAGGTGATTCTGGGATCCCGCGACAATATAGGGAGCGTCGGCCAGTTCGCCTTCGGCCACAATCCTGGACCATTTCAGCCACGGACCGATCTGGTCCAGGGGGATGATCGGGATCGCCAGGTCGAGGTCGGAGACCCGCATATTGGGTTCCAGCTTGACGTCGCGGCCGCGTCGCATCCGCAGCTTGGGCTGGCCGTCGATCCACACCAGGTAAAGTTCATCACCCGGATAGATCAGGTGGGGGTTATCAATCTGCGGGTTGGCATCCCACAGCTGCGGCCAGAGCCAGGGCTTCTGCAGGTACATACCGGAAATGCCCCAGAGCGTATCCCCCTTTTTGACAATATAGGTTTCAGGTACGTTTTCGTTGAGTTCAACCGCCGCCTGCAGCCATGCACTGAACAGCAATGACATCAGCAGCAGACAAACCGAAAGTGACCGTGTTTTCATTTTTCCGTCCCTACCTGGCCTTGTTATAGTCTGACGCGGCATGAACCCCTGCGATCCATCGAACCGCAATGGCACCATCCGCGACAGCTTCCCCGTGAGCTGTGCCCTGTATCCCCGGCGTCGCCCCAATGCTTCACGCACTGGGCGCCCCCTCGCTACAGGTAGTATAATCGCCACAGTTTGCTGCTGCCATTTGCCGCTGGCAAGCTTAATGTTACTAATTCACGCAGCCGTTTTCGGCTCGTTCGTGGCCAAAACAGAGCGTTTTCGCACATGGCAGTACTGGAAATACTGGAATTCCCCGATCCGCGCCTGCGCACAAAGGCAAAACCGGTCACCGCGGTGACGGCGGCAACCCGCCGCCTCATAGCGGATATGCTCGAGACCATGTACGACGCGCCGGGTATCGGGCTGGCGGCCACTCAGGTCAACGTGCACGAACGCATACTGGTCATCGACGTCTCCGATGAGCGCAACGCGCCGTTGGTTTTCATCAACCCGGAGATCACCGTGCTGGACCCTGAGCTGGGGCAGTATGATGAGGGCTGCCTGTCCGTGCCGGGCTTCTATGAAACGGTCTGTCGTCCCAGGCGTGTGAGCGTCACGGCCATGGATAGCGACGGTCAGGACTTTACCCGGGAACTGGACGGCCTGTTGGCAATCTGCCTGCAACACGAAATCGATCACCTCGACGGCAAGCTGTTCGTCGACTACCTGTCCCCCCTGAAACGTCAGCGTATTCGCCGCAAGCTGGAGAAACAGCAGCGCCAGAACGCCTGATGCCGCAGGCCCCCGCAACAGTAAAAGGTCCTCCCCTGCGAATTATTTTCGCCGGCACCCCCGAGTTTGCAGCGATGCATCTCAGGGCGCTGATCGATAGTGAACACCTACTTATCGCGGCTTACACCCAGCCGGACAGGCCCGCGGGAAGGGGCCGAATGCTGCAGGCAAGCCCGGTCAAGCAGCTGGCCGGGCGCGCGGGCATCCCTGTCTTCCAGCCCGCTTCGCTGCGGGATCCCACGGCACAGAGGGCCCTGGCGGAGCTGCGCGCGGACGTCCTGGTGGTCGTGGCTTACGGCCTGATCCTGCCCCAGGCCGTGCTGGACGCGCCCCGCTTCGGTTGCCTCAACGTGCACGCATCCCTGCTGCCCCGCTGGCGCGGCGCGGCGCCAATACAGCGAGCCATCGAGGCGGGGGACGCCATGACGGGTATCACCATCATGCAAATGGACGCAGGCCTGGACACCGGCGCCATGCTGGCCACCGCGGCCTGTGGGATCAACCCCGGGACCAACGCCGGGACCCTCCACGACGAACTCGCGCGGATCGGTCCGCCGCTGCTGCTGCAGGTACTGGCGGATCTCCCGGCTTACCAGCGCGGGGCCCAGGCGCAGAACGACGAACTGGCGACCTACGCAGGGAAGATCCTCAAGCCCGAGGCCGAAATCGACTGGCGCCTTGCCGCCGCCCGGCTGGATCGCACAATCCGCGCCTTCAACCCGTTTCCGGTGTGCTTCAGCACACTCGCGGGGGAACGGGTAAAAATATGGCAGG
>JBFZEF010000090.1:0-2567 GCA_041307045.1 Halioglobus sp. | reverse complement strand
CCAGGTCGATGCCCGGGGAGTGCTCCCACACATTGGACATGGGCAGGGCCAGGTACTGGGCGAACGACCCGGGCCGGTTGACCCCGATGCCGCTGGTGTAGGCGCACAGGTGGCGCCGGCCGGCCATGCAGTTGCGGCAGCGCCCGCACACCACGTGGCCCTCGCCGGAGACGATCTGGCCCGGGTGGAAGTCGATGACGTTGGACCCCACCGCCACGATCTCGCCGACAAATTCGTGGCCCACCACCATTGGCACCGGGATGGTTTTCTGCGCCCAGGCATCCCAGTGGTAGATGTGCATGTCGGTGCCGCAAATCGCGGTGCGCCTGACCTTGATCAGGACGTCGTTGATGCCCGGGACCGGCTCGGGGACATCCTCCAGCCAGAGGCCGGGGCGGGATTCTTTTTTGACCAGTGCTTGCATGGTTTTCGCCTTATCAGGGTTGGTGCCTGTCAATCCACTCCAGCAACCAGCGGTTAACCGATTCCGCTTGCTCCTGGTGCAGGAAGTGTCCGGCGTTGGCTATCCGCCTGGTCACCAGCTCCCGCGGAAAATCTTCCTCTCGCATGCAGGCAGCGAATACCTCGGTATCGATACAGCGATCATTTTCGCCGGTCAGCGCCAGGGTTGGCACCGGCACCTGGAACATGCCCTGCGAGCGCGCCCTGGCGGTAAGCGGCAGGGTTCGCGGGTCCAGGGCGGCGCGGTAGTAGCCCAGCGCGGCTTTCAATACGCCTGGCTGGCGCAGGGTTGTAATCACCGCGCGCATTTCCTCTTCCGCCGGCTCCCAGCCCGGGCTCCATTTACGCCAGAGACGGCGGATGAAGTCGTAATCATTGCGCGCCACCGCACGCTCGGCAACGCCGCGGAGCTGGAAAAACAGCATGTAGGAGGACAGGGCGAGCTGCCGGGGATAGCTTGCCAGCGCAGCCAGGAACCGGCCGGAGTGGGGCACTGCCATCGCGGTCAGGCTGCTGAACCGGTCGGGTGCCAGCGCCGCTGTGGTATAGGCCACCGCGGCCCCCCAGTCGTGGCCAACCAGGTGCAAGGGCTTGCGGTCAAGTTGGTCTGCAACCGCCAGCACGTCCGCGGCGATGGCCTCCAGGGTATAGCGGCCATCGGCCGGTATCGAGCCCGGCTCGTAGCCGCGCAGGTTCAGGCTGACGCCGCGGTAGCCCGCGGCCGCGAGTGCGGGAAGCTGGAAGCGGTAGGAGCGCGCATGGTCGGGGAAGCCGTGCAGGCACAGCACTACCGGACCCTTCCCCTGCGCCATGGCGGTAAAGCGCAGGGCGCCATGGTGCAGGGTCAGCGTTTCCAGCGGCATCGGGGACTCCTGTCGGTAGTTTGGCCGGTCAGCGCGCTAGTGTAGTTGCCCGGGCCGGAGATTAAAATGAGGTGCGAAACCAGCGCATCTCCCGTAGAGTTGCCATCTTCACAATAATGGCGCCGGCGCCAGGGCACATCGAACCAAACTGCAGCCATGAGTTCCAAGCGGCCATGTCCCCAAATTGTCTAGAACTGCGCGGCCTCAGCTTCAGCCGCGGCCGGCGAGCCATCCTCGATTCCCTCGATATCGATATTGCCAGGGGCAAGATCACCGCCATCCTGGGACCCAGCGGCTGCGGCAAGACGACCCTGTTGCGCCTGATCGGCAGCCAGCTGCGCCCGGACAGTGGGTCGATCCGGTTCGAGGGAACCGATATCAGCAGGCTGCATCGCCGGGAGCTGTTCGTACTGCGCGAGCGCATGGGTATGCTGTTCCAGTCCGGGGCCCTGTTCACGGACCTGTCGGTCTACGAGAACGTGGCCTTCCCATTGCGCCTGCACACGGACCTGCCGGAGAGCATGATCCGCGACCTGGTACTGATCAAGCTGCACGCGGTGGGCCTGCGGGGGGCCAGGGACCTGATGCCGGCCGAGCTGTCCGGCGGCATGGCGCGCCGCGCGGCGCTGGCCCGGGCCATTATCCTCGACCCGGAACTGATCATGTACGATGAGCCCTTCGTCGGCCAGGACCCGATTTTCGCCGGGGTATTGCGGGACCTGATCAAGCGCATCAACGAGGCCCTGGGCGGTACCTGCATCATCGTGTCCCACGACATCACCGAGACCGTTGCGATCTCGGATTACGTGTATGTGCTGTCAGCTGGCAAAATCATTGGCCAGGGCCCGCCCGAGGCCGTGATGAACAGTGATGATCCGCGGGTGCGGCAATTCCTGCAGGGCCTGCCGGATGGCCCGGTGCCGTTCCATTACCCCGCACCGGATTACCGCAGCGACCTGAAAGTGGAGGGAGCCTAGGTGCTGGACTACCTGCAGCGCCTGGGCCGCACCGGGCTGGATGTCGCCGCCGGTTTCGGCCGGGCCGGGATATTGCTGGCCCAGGCTGTCTGGGGGCCCATCGACTGGCGCTACGGCCCGGGGCTGCTGCTGCGCCAGTTGCATTTCGTCGGCGTCTACTCGCTGATTATCATCGTTGTGTCCGGCGTGCTGATCGGCATGGTGCTGGCCCTGCAGGGCTACACCGTGCTGGTTCGCTTCGGCGCCGAGTCGGCGCTGGGGCAGA
>JBFZEF010000086.1:0-28627 GCA_041307045.1 Halioglobus sp. | reverse complement strand
CTCTTCCGATCTGTACATCACCGCGGTGGCCAACAGCATCCGGGATCATCGCACCCGCCACGGCGGAGCCGACAAGCTTCTGTTCTCCTACCACGGTGAACCGCGGCGTTACCTGGACCAGGGCGATCCCTATCACTGCCAGTGCCATAAGACCACGCGCCTGGTGGTGGAGCAGCTCGGCCTGCATGCGTCGGACTACATGACCACCTTCCAGTCGCGCTTTGGCAAGGCCGAGTGGCTCCAGCCCTACACCGACACCATTCTCAAGGCGCTACCGGGCCAGGGTGTGAAACGCGTGCAGGTGGTCTGCCCGGGCTTTGCGGCAGACTGCCTGGAGACCCTGGAGGAGATCGACGAGGAAAACCGGGACTACTTCCTTGCGGCGGGCGGAGAGCATTTCGACTATATTCCCTGTCTCAACAGCGCGCCTGGCCATATGGACGCCCTGGCGGTGATCATCACCGGGCAGTTGTCAGGATGGCTCGATAGTGTTGATGATAGTGTCGATGACAGCGCCAATACCAAAGCCCGTGCAGTGGCCATGGGCGCCAAAAACTAGAGGAACTCCAACATGAACAGAAAAGCCGCCATCGGCGCCCTCCTTGTGGCACTACTTCCGGGCGCGGGCTTGCGCGCAGACGTACCCGCCGGCTCCGTCTGGATCGATGTGCGCACCCCTGCCGAGTACCAACGGGGCCATTTGGAGGAAGCGCAGCTGATTCCATTTGACGGTATCGAGGTGGGAGTGGCCGGCCTGAAGCTCGCCAAGGACGCCCCCATCTACCTGTATTGTGCAGTCGGCGGGCGGGCCGAGCGGGCCAGGCAGTCCCTGCTGGCAGCGGGTTACACCAATGTCACCAACGCAGGCGGCCTGGAAACTGCGCGCAAGCTCGCCGGGGATAAGCCGCTCTAAATTGCCTGGCCTGCCCAGGCTACGCTATACCCCTTGCCCGCCCCGCGCACCTCGCCGCTACAGGGAAGCTACCGGACCTGCCACCTCCACCATGATCTCGTTACGGCGCAGGAAGGGCGGGGTCCAGGGCGGGTTGTACTGGTTCAGTGAGGGAACCCCCACCGGCACGATATCGCGTTGCTCCAGGGCCGCGAGCAGCTGGCGCGTCTTGCGCGCCACCGACGCGTCGGTCGCCCATCCGGAGAAGCGCACCACCGCCACTGTCCTGGCGGGCACCTCCTCCAGCGTGATACTTGCATCCTGGGGGCGCGGCAAATCGTCCAGGGTATACTGGGACGGCATGGTGAAAGCCATCACGGGCCCCTGATCGTGCAGGGTTTCCTGCACGGGCGCAGTCATCGCAATCTTCTGGGAGCGGTCATTGCCCCCGAAAATGAACCCCGCCAGGCGCCGGAAGCCGGTACTGGTTTCCCCGCTGTGTGCCAGCACTGTCTTCGCCTGGATGCTGGGCGCATAGTCCCTCAGCTCGACGCCGTTAAAGCTGTCCCGCAACTTCCAGGCTGGTTCTTCAATATCAGCCGCCATCGCCACCCCCGACCAGAGCCAAAGTAACAATAGAAGCGGTCCCGCGCTTCGACCTCCCCTCGCTGACCACCGGTTTCGGGCCACCTGTACCATGCCTGCTCGCTCCGCGCTTGTATTGCCACTGGATACGGCACAACCAGAGCACTGGATCAGTGGCGAGCAGGGCTGCCGCCAGGTCCGGGCGGCCCCAAGCGCAGTCTCAGCGCGCCAGCGCCTGGCTGGCGGCGACGTAGTCGAGGCCGAGATCGTCGGCCACCGCCTTGTAGGTAAGCTGGCCGCAGTGCACGTTCAATCCTGCGCAGAGGTGAGGGTCGTCCAGCAGCGCCCGCCGGTAGCCCTTGTCCGCAAGATTCAGGGTAAAGGGCAGGGTCGCATTGTTCAGGGCGAAGGTGGAGGTGCGCGCCACTGCACCAGGCATATTGGCCACGCAATAGTGCACGACACCTTCCTCGACATAGGTCGGGTTAGCGTGGGTGGTGGGCCGGCTGGTTTCGAAACATCCGCCCTGGTCGATGGCCACGTCCACCAGCACGGAGCCGGGCTTCATGGTTCGCAACATGGCGCGGTCCACCAGCTTCGGCGCAGCGGCTCCGGGAACCAGCACGGCGCCGATCAGCAGATCGGCGCTGGCCACATACCGGTTCAGCGCTTCCCGGGTGGAGTAGATCGTGTTCAACATGCAGCCGAATTGGAAGTCCAGTTCCTTCAGGCGCTGCAGCGAGCGATCCAGCACGGTGACATGCGCCTCCATGCCCATGGCCATGCGCACCGCGTTGGTACCCACTACGCCACCGCCTATCACCACCACCCGGGCCGCTTCAACCCCCGGCACGCCGCCCAGCAGGATGCCCGAACCGCCCTGCTCCTTCTCCAGGCAATGGGCCCCGGCCTGGATCGCCATGCGCCCCGCCACCTCGCTCATGGGCGACAGCAGCGGCAGGGTATTGTTGGGGCCTGTAACCGTCTCGTAGGCGATGGCGATACAGCCTGAATCCAGCAGCGCCCTGGTCTGGTCCGGGTCGGGCGCCAGGTGGAGGTAGGTAAACAGCACCTGGCCCTCCCGCAGCATTTTGCACTCCTCGGGTTGGGGCTCCTTGACCTTCACCACCATCTCGGCCCGTTCGAACACCTCGGCGGCGGTCGCCACCACTTCCGCCCCGGCCGCCCGGTACAGGTCGTCGCTCAGGCCGATACCACCACCCGCGCCGCTCTGGACCAGGACCTGGTGCCCGTGATGAACCAGCTCCAGCACGCTCCCGGTGGTCAGGCCCACGCGGTATTCCTGGGTTTTTATTTCCTTGGGTACGCCTAGCAACATTTGGGACATCCTCCGCGAGGGTTTGTTGGGGTTAAGCCAACATCAGTATAGGGTTTCAGACGGCTAGAGCCAGCGCCGCACCCGCGCGCAATAGGCCGGGTATTCTTCCGGGAACAGGCCGCGCAGCATCTGCTCCTCCGGCCGGATAAAACGCGCCTCCACGATAGCCGCGACCAGCAGCGGCACCGCCAGTGCGGAGACCGCACCAACCGTGACCGCGCAGCCCAGCAGCACCGCAAACATGCCAAGGTACATCGGGTTGCGGGTATAGCGGTAAACGCCGCTGGTAACCAGCCTGGTCACGTTCCTAAACGGGATGACATCTGTGCCCGCCCGCACGAACAGGCCATTGGCGAGTACCAGCAACAACAGGCCGATCACGATGACCACCCCGCCGGCGACCTGGGCGGCCAGGCCGGTGAAACGGGCGATGGGGTAAAACTCATTGAGCATAAAAATGGCGATAAGCCCCAGTAGCAGCCAGACGGGCGGATAGATGACACGCTTGACCATAGTTTCAGCCTCGATCGACTCAGGGGTGTGCAAGATGATAAGCGGCCGGCTCCAGCGCCCCGATGGCGTAAGCAATGCCGATTCCCAGCAGAAATGCCCCGGTGAGCTTGGCCCGGTCGTGGCTGTGGAAGTGCACTTCCGGCAGGAGGTCGCTGAGGGCGATACAAATGAAGGCGCCGGCAGAGAATGCCAGCGCAGCAGCCACTACGTAATCGCTGTGATTGCCAAGGTAATCCACGCCGAAATAGAACAGCAGGGCGCCCAAAGGGCACATCAGGGCAAACACCAGGTTGTTGGCAGTGCGCGCCCTGGCGTTCCAGCCCCCGGCCGCCATCACGGTGGTGATGGACATGGCATCCAGCGGCTTGTGCAGTAGTATCGCCAGAAACACGCCCAGCCCGACTACCCCCACAGACCCGTCTGCAATCTCGGCCTGCATGACCGCCCCCAGGGCGATCCCATCAATCACCGTGTGCACACCCAGGCCCAGGGCTATGCCGAGCCAACTGACCCTGCTCGCGGGAGCCGGGTGGCCATAGCTGTGGGCGTGGCCATGCTCGTGTTGATGATGATCGTGGTGGTCCTCCTCCTCGTGGCTGAAGTCATGCTGGTGAAAATGGAAAATTCGCAGCAACAGCAACATTGTGATGAGCCCCAACATCAGCCAGCGCACCGATACATCCGTCGCACCCGGTCCGGGCAGCATGGCCACGCTGTGTGGCAGCAGGTGATAGAACGCTACTCCCAGCATCAGGCCGGACACCAGGCTCATCGCCACCTGGGTGCGGGTATGGGTCATCCTGACCCAGTTCGGCAGTTGTCCTCCCACCATCGAGAAGCCTGCGATGGCGGCACAGTAGAAAACCAGAAGTAAGGTCGGTGAGACTGTCATGAGCCTTTCTTGTTATGCCTGGCGAGGGGCGGCGATTATCCCACAGTCATACGGTCTTGTAATTCATACCCGACCCGCGTGGGTCCGGCAACAGGCATTGACACTGAAACTAATGGCCAATAGTTTGTCGGGAGTCTAACAGGAGCATGCCATGTCCATCTACGAACCGATTGCCTCCAGCGACGCCCGCCGCCACCTGCAACTGCGCAGCCCGGTCACCCTGGAACCCACCGGGGAGATAGTGTGCGCCAATGCGGATGATGTCGCCGCTGCCATCGCCAGGGCGCGGGCGGCGCAACCGGCCTGGGCCGCCACGCCGATGAAGGCTCGCGCCGCCATTGTCGAGCGCGCCCTGCAGATCGTGCTCGAAACCCAGGACGAGATCATCGATACCGTGGTGGCCGAGACCGGGAAGGCGCGCACCGATGCCATGAGCATGGAGATTTTCTCGGTTGCGGACTCCCTGTGCTATTACGCCAAAAACGCGGAGAAATTCCTCGGGCCCCGCAAGCGGCGGGTTCACGGCCTGCTGGGCCTGATGAAGCAGCTGCGGATAGTGTACAAGCCGCTGGGGGTCATAGGCCTGATCACCCCCTGGAACGGGCCCTTCGTCCTGGTCATGAACCAGGCGGCACAGGCCCTGCTGGCAGGCAATACGGTGGTGGCCAAGGGCTCCGAGGTCACGCCGTTTTCAGCGCGCCTGGCAGAGTCCATCTTTACCCGGGCGGGCCTGCCCGACGGCGTACTCCAGGTATTACTGGGCGATGGCGAGACCGGCGCCGCGATCGTGCGCGGCGGTGTGGACAAAGTTTCCTTCACCGGCAGCGTGGCCACCGGACGCAAGGTGGCGGAAGCCTGCGCCAGCCAGCTTATACCCTGTACTCTCGAGCTGGGCGGCAATGACGCCATGATCGTCTGTGCCGATGCGGACCTGGACCGGGCCGCCGACGGCGCCTGGCTGGGGTCCTGCATGAACACCGGTCACTACTGCTGCGGCACCGAGCGGATTTACGTGGTGGCAGCGGTGTACGACGAATTCCTGCGCCTGGTCATGGAGAAGGGCAAGGGCCTGCGCCAGGGCCAGCAGCATGGCTGGGAGGAAGACGTGGGGGCGGTGTTCTGGGATCGGCAGATGGCTATCATCGAAGCCCACGTGGAGGACGCCAGGGCCAAGGGCGCCAACATCCTGATCGGGGGCCGGCGCAACCCCGACCTACCCGGACTCTATTACGAACCCACGGTCATCACCGGGGTCGACAACAGCATGGATATCATGATCCACGAGACCTTCGGCCCCATCCTGTGTATCCAGAAAGTGGTCAGCGAACAGGAAGCCATCAGCCTGGCCAATGATTCGGAATTCGGCCTCAATGGCAACGTCTGGACCAAGGACAAGGAGAAGGGCTATCGCCTGGCAGCAGCTATCGATACCGGCAGCTGCAGCGTCAATGATATGGCGGTGAGTTACGGTATTCCCGCGGCCCCCTTCGGTGGGCGCAAAAAGTCGGGGCTGGGGCAGGTGAACGGCAAGAAAGGCATGAGGGGCTACTGCCACGAGATGCCCATTGTCATCGACCGCTTCGGCGGCAAGATGCAGAACGCCTACCCCTACAGCGCAAAAAGCGCCGAGGGAATGAAGAAGCTCATGGACTTCCTCTGGGTCAAAACGCCGATCGGCCGCTGGATGAGCTAGGAGAGCACCAGGTTTTAGAGCAGCACCAGGTTATCGCGGTGGATCAGCTCTTCGTCCCGCAGGTATCCCAGCACGCCCTCGATATCCCCTGACGGCCGACCCATGATGCGCCGGGTCTCGTCGGCGCTGTAGTTGACCAGCCCGCGGGCGACCTCACTGCCCTTGCCGTCCCTGCACGATACCATCTCCCCCAGGGTGAAATTGCCCTGCACGGCGCGCACCCCGACCGCAAGCAGGCTGCGACCGGACTCGCGCAACACCCGCACTGCGCCTTCATCCAACTCGAGGCTGCCCTGCACCTGCACCATCCCCGCCAGCCATTGCTTGCGGGCATTCTCAGGCTGCTTCCCGGTGCGGAACCAGGTACCTATGGCGTCACCGGTGGTGACCCGGGTGATGATATTCCCCTCCCGCCCCGAGGCGATGATGGTCTCGGTGCCGGAGCGGGCCGCCAGCCGGGCGGCTCGCAGCTTGGTCACCATGCCGCCGCGGCCGAGCGCACCTCCCTCCCCTGCCATGGCGTCCAGACCCGGATCATGTACGTCACAGCTCTGCAGCAGCTCGGCATCCGGATTGCGGCGGGGATCTTCCCGGTACATGCCCTGCTGGTCCGTCAGCAGCAGCAAAGCGTCGGCATCGATGAGGTTGGCCACCAGGGCCGCGAGGGTATCGTTGTCACCGAAGCGTATCTCTTCGGTGACGACGGTATCGTTTTCATTCACCACTGGCACCACCCCCAACTCGAGCAGGGTATTGAGCGTGCCCCGGGCGTTGAGGTAGCGATCCCTCGCGGTCACATCGTCGTGTACCAGCAGGATCTGCGCGGTGGCGATCCCGTGCTGCTTGAAAGCATTCTCATAGTGCTGCACCAGGATCGACTGGCCCACGGCGGCAGCGGCCTGCAATTTATGCAGCAGGTGCGGGCGGGCGTTCCAGCCCAGCCTGACAATACCTGCCGCAACCGCACCGCTGGACACCAGTACCACTTCACAACCGCGCGCACGCAGCTGCACCAGCTGTTCCACCAGGGTGGCGATGATTGCCGGGTTGAGACCCCGCCCATCATCGGTCAGCAGCGCGCTGCCGACCTTGACGACCCAGCGCCTGGCCCCGGCGATTTCAATGCGATCAGCCATTTCTTGCCTCAGGGTGCGTATTCCACTTCAACATCATACTCATCGTCATCAAAGTCGTCGTCGCCTTCGTCCTCGCCATGCCTCTTGGCCCTGGCAGTCTCGCGCTGGCGGGCGCGGTACTCCTCGACCCGCTGCCTCGCCTCGTCCTGCATGGCGAACTGCATCTGCCGCTCGGCCTCCGCCAGCGCGGGGTCTTCCAATTCGGCGGCGCGGCGCTGCTCCAGGTAAATCATCATGTCGCCGCACAGGGGAGCGGTGCCCTCGCCGGTGATGGCGGAGATGGCATAGACCCTGCCCTGCCAGCCCAGCGCGGCCAGCAGGACGTCACGCCGCGCCGCGAAGGTTGCGGCGTCAAGCAGGTCGGTTTTGTTGAGCACCAGCCAGCGCTCCCGTGCCGCCAGGGTGGGACTGAAGCGCTCCAGTTCCCGCACGATGGCCAGCGCCGCATCCGCCGGTTCACTGCCGTCGAAAGGCGCCATGTCCACCAGGTGCAACAGGATGCGGTTGCGGGTCAGGTGCTTGAGGAAACGTATGCCCAGGCCCGCGCCTTCCGACGCGCCCTCGATCAGCCCGGGGATGTCCGCCACTACGAAACTGCGGTGGGCCTCCACTTTTACCACCCCGAGATTGGGCACCAGGGTGGTGAATGGATAATCCGCAACCTTGGGCGTGGCGGAGGAGACCGCCCGGATAAAGGTGGATTTGCCGGCATTGGGCAGACCCAGCAGGCCTACGTCCGCCAGCACTTTCAGCTCCAGCTTGAGATCGCGCTGCTCGCCCTCGCTGCCCTTGGTGGTCTGGCGCGGCGCCCGGTTGGTGCTGGACTTGAAGCGAGCATTGCCCAGCCCGTGAAAGCCGCCCTGGGCCACGACCAGGCGCTGGCCCGGCACGGACAGGTCCCCCAACATCTCGCCGGTATCCTCATCGAGGATGGTGGTGCCCACCGGTACCCGCAACACCAGGTCCTCGCCGCTCTTACCCGTCTTGTTCTGACCGCGCCCGGACTCGCCGTTCTGCGCCCGAAAGGCGCGCTGGAAGCGGAAGTCGACCATGGTGTTGAGGGAGCTGTCCGCTTCCATGATGACGCTGCCGCCATCCCCGCCGTCGCCGCCGTCGGGGCCACCCTTGGGTATATATTTTTCCCGCCGGAAACTGAGGCAGCCACTGCCGCCATTGCCGGCGAAAACCTTGATACTTGCCTCGTCTACGAATTTCATTTGTGTTCCATTGTGTTGCTGGCCGTATCTTTGGGACAGCGGCTGGCCTCGTTGGCAGTATATATAAAATATGCGCTGGTTAATTCAGATCCGCCCGGTATCACATAGTAGAGTCGCATCCCATCACGATTTTTTGATCGCGCCATTCGCCCGCCGCGGCCATGTCCTGTTTGGCTCCTGGACACGCCGTAAATACATCCATGTAGGCTCGGCTGCAGCCACACCCGATAAAGCGGGGTGGGCTCTCCATGGCTGCAGACGGTCCAGAATCCAAACAGGACATACCCGCAGCTCCTTTTGTATCAACTCCCAAACGGCAATTCGTCTGTCCAAGCCGGCAGAGTCAACCGGGGGGTTTTCCGATTTCAAGTCACACTGCAAGGGAATGTGCGCGGTACTGCATTTCAGGGACGTCTGCAGCCATGGATGGCTGCAGCCGAGCCTACATGGATGTACTCGCGGCGTGCCCTGGAATGCAGTACCGCACGCAGTCCCGCGTCGGAGCGAAACCGAACATGGCTCCAAGCGGGAAAAAGGCATGCCAAAAAAAAGCCCCGTCACTGACGAGGCTTGGGGTTACCCGGCCCGGCGCCGCGCCTCAGGCGCCTACTATCTGGACGAACGTACGGCTGTTCGGGCCCTTGGTTACGAACTCCACCTTGCCGTCAACGGTAGCGAACAAGGTGTGGTCCTTGCCGATTCCCACGTTGGTGCCGGGGTGAAAGCGGGTACCACGCTGGCGCACGATAATGCTGCCTGCCTGAACTGTTTCACCACCGAAGCGCTTTACACCCAGCCGCTTGCTCTGGGAATCACGACCGTTGCGAGTACTACCACCAGCTTTCTTGTGTGCCATTGCTCAAACCCTCCTGTTACGCCGTAATACCGGTGATCTTCACTTCGGTGAACCACTGGCGGTGCCCGGTTTCTCTCCGGTAGTGCTTGCGGCGACTGAACTTTACGATCTTGACCTTCTTGTGACGACCATGGCCAACCACCTCGGCGGTTACCTTGCTGCCGGGAACCACGGGGGTGCCAATCCTGATGCTGTCACCACCGCCAACCATCAATACCTTGTCGAATTCCACGGTAGCGCCGGTAGCGGCCTCAATTTTTTCAAGTTTCAGGGTTTCGCCTTCAACCACGCGATGCTGTTTGCCACCGCTTTCTATTACTGCGTACATAGTGTGCTCCGTTGAGTTAGCCTGCTCGCAACTGAAAAAAACCCTTGTAAATCAAGGGGGCAGAGACTGGCACTAACAGTTGGTTAACGCCGACCCGAGCAGCAGTGGAGCGCGACAGGGGCCAGAGGGCGGCGATTCTACTCAAATCAGACTCCCACGGCAAGGCCTAATTATTTCCTGAAAACAAGAACTTAGGCCACCCTGCACGGCCGCAGTCCGACCCCCGGGACCCTCGCTTGACAGCCCGCGGGCAGCAACCTAGCATGCCCGGGCATTTTCCATACCTTCCCTAACCATGCAGCAGATTCGCGACACCGTTGCCACGGAGTTCGAGCAGGTCAATCGGCTCATCGTGGAGCAGCTCCATTCCGACGTACCCATGGTGGAGAACGTGGGACACTACATCGTCGACGCCGGCGGCAAACGCCTGCGCCCGCTGCTGGTACTGCTTTGTGCCTCCGCGCTGGGCCCCTGCAGCCAGGCGCATATCAAGTTTGCCGCGATCATCGAATTTATCCATACCGCCACCCTGTTGCACGACGATGTAGTGGATATCTCCAGCCTGCGCCGGGGACGGCCCACCGCCAACGCAGCGTTTGGCAACGCCCCGTCGGTGCTGGTCGGCGATTTTCTCTATACCCGCGCCTTCCAGCTGATGGTGCAACTGGCGGACATGGATATCCTCGCCCACATGGCCGACACCACCAACACCATCGCCGAGGGCGAGGTGCTGCAACTGATCAGGGCCGGCCAGGCGGACACCACCGAGGCAGAGTACATCGACATTATTACCCGCAAGACGGCCATTCTGTTCGCCGCCGCCTGCTACGGGGCGGCTGCCCTGAGCGGTGCAAGCCGGGCGGTGCGCGAGGCCATGCACGGTTTCGGGCTCAACCTGGGTATTGCCTTCCAGATGATCGATGACGTGCTGGACTACGATGGCGATCCTGCCGCCATGGGCAAGAATGTCGGGGATGACCTCACCGAAGGCAAGACCACCCTCCCCCTGATCCACGCGATGCGCGAGGCCGCGACAGCGCAGCGGGATCTTATTCGCAACGCCATCACCGCCAGGAACGCCGACACCCTGGCCGAGGTCATCGACGCGGTTCAGCGCGGTGGCTCCCTTGCCTACACCCGCGCCCAGGCGCGGCTCTACCATGACCGGGCACTGGCGCTGCTGGAGCAACTGCCCCCCGGCGGCTGTCGCGCCGCACTGGAGCGACTTACCTTCCTGTCTATCCACCGGGACCACTGAGCGGTCGCGGTACCCCGCGCCGATGTCACCTCGTCCGCGTTGCGCCTGCGCGCGGGCATTCCTATACTCAGGGCCTCATTCATCCCCACGCCAAGGTCCTCTCATGGCAGTACGCCCGCTTCTGTCCGAATTACCCTGCTACGGCAAACTACAGGCGCTGGCCGGAACGCTACGCGCGATCTCCATCGAACAGTTGTTCGCCGACGACCCGCAGCGGGCTGCCGATTTTACCCTGGAGGCGGCCGGGCTGAAGCTGGATTACTCGAAGCAGCTGCTGACCAAGGCGGCGCTGGCGGGACTGCTGGAACTGGCGCAACAAAGCCGTGTGCAGGACGATATCGAAGCCCTGTTTGACGGGGCACACATCAACAATACGGAGAACCGGCCGGCACTGCACACCCTCCTGCGCGCTGCCGGCAGCCATGGCATGGACGCCGAGTTCGGGCAGGTAGCGGCCTCCCGCGAGCTGATGCGGCAGTGGTCCCAGCGGCTGAACGACGGCCGGCAGATGGGCTTTTCCGGCGTCGCCATAACCGATGTCGTGAACATCGGCATCGGTGGGTCGGACCTGGGCCCACGCCTGGTCACCGAGGCGCTCAGGCCCTTCCACGGCAATATCAGCTGTCACTACGTGGCCAATGTGGACCCGGCGGACCTGCAGGGTACGCTGCTGGAACTGGACCCCGCATCCACCCTGTTCATCGTCTGCTCCAAGTCCTTCCGCACCGAGGAGACCCTGACCAACAGCCTGGCCGCGCGCAGCTGGTTGCTCAACGCCGGGGCGGCCGAGAGCGACCTGGACAAGCACTTCATTGCTGTGACAGCCAACCTCGCGGCCGCCGCGGAATTCGGCATTCCCGCCGCCAACTGCCTGCCCATGTGGGACTGGGTAGGGGGGCGCTATTCGGTCTGGTCCGCCATCGGCCTGAGCTGCGCCATCGCCATAGGCTGGGCGCGGTTCGAGGACTTCCTGGCCGGCGCCCGGGCCATGGACGACCATTTCCACGGCAGCGCCCCGGGTGCCAACATGCCCCTGCTACTTGGCTTGCTCGAAGTCTGGTACAGCAATTTCTTCCAGGCGGGCAACCACGTGGTGCTGCCCTACGACCACGGCCTGCAGCGCCTGCCCGACTTTCTCCAGCAGTTGACCATGGAAAGCAACGGCAAGGGCGTCAGCAGCGATGGCAGGGCCCTGCCCTATACCACCGGCACGGTGCTGTGGGGCTCCGCCGGCACCATGGGCCAGCACTCCTTTCACCAGTTGCTGCACCAGGGCACGCTGCTGTGCCCCGCGGACTTCGTGCTGCCGCTGACAACCCACACCGGCATGCAGGAACAACACCGGCGCCTGGTGGCCCACTGCCTGGCCCAGAGCCGCACCCTGATGGTAGGGCGGTCGCAGGAGTCGGCACGGCTGGCCCTGTCGCAGCGCGGGGTGGGCGAGGCCGAAGCCAGCCGGCTCGCGCCTCACCTGGCCATGCCCGGCAGCCGCCCCAACAGCGTGATCACCATGGACTGCGTGTCTCCCGGGACGCTCGGCGCGTTGCTGGCGCTGTACGAGCACCGCACCTTTTGCAGCGCGCGCCTGTGGGGCATCAATCCCTTCGATCAATGGGGTGTGGAACTGGGCAAGGAGATAGGCGCGGAAATCCTGGCCCGGCTGTCCGGGGAGCCCGGCTCAGGCGCGATGGACCCCTCCACGGAGCGCCTGATGGGCGAATGGCGGGACGCCGCCGCAGGCAGGGACGCACCCGGACCCGGGTAACCGCAGCGGCGCGCAATGGGATGACAGGCCCGGTCGCAGGGCCTCAGGGAGTGTCGATCAGGCCCAGCAACTCCCGGGTTTTGGCCTGCATCAGCGCCGCATCACCGCGGCTTTCCACATTCAGCCGCACCACCGGCTCGGTATTGGACATGCGCAGGTTGAAGCGCCAGTTGGCGAACGCCATGCTCAGGCCGTCAACATATTCGATGGAGATGGCCTGCCCGCGGTAGACGGCTTCCACCCGGGTCAGCACCGCGGTGGGATCACCAATCGTGCGATTGATCTCGCCGCTGCAGGGGTAAGCCGCCACCCGCTCGGACACCAGGGTGGACAACCCCTTGCCGGCGGCGCAGACCAGGCCCGTCACCAGCAGCCACGGGATCATGCCGCTGTCACAGTAGGCGAAATCCCGAAAATAATGGTGGGCGCTCATCTCGCCGCCGTAGACGGCGTTTTCCAGCCGCATTCGCTCCTTGATAAAGGCGTGCCCGGTCTTACTCTGCACCGCTTTGCCGCCGAGTGACTCGACGATATCGATCGTATTCCAGACCAGGCGCGGATCGTGTACCACCCGCGCGGGGCCCTGGCGTTTCAGGAAGGCCTCGGCCAACAGGCCCACCACGTAGTAGCCCTCGACGAAATCGCCGTGCTCATCGAAGAAGAAGCAGCGGTCAAAATCGCCGTCCCAGGCCAGGCCCAGGTCGGCACCGTGCTCGCGCACCGCCGCGATAGTCGCGGCGCGATTTTCCGGCTCCAGCGGATTGGGTACGCCATTGGGGAAATTGCCATCGGGCTCGTGATGCAGCCTGATGAATTCAAAGGGCAGGTGCGGCTCCAGCAGGTCCACCACCCGGCCGGCACCGCCATTGCCCGCATCGACCACTATCTTCAGCGGTTTCAGGGCGGCCACCTCCACGTAGGAGAGCAGGTGCTGGATATAGGCCGCAGAGGTATCAAGCTGATGCACCTGCCCCGGGAGGGCAGCCGGCTGAAACTCATCCCGTTCCGCCAGGGCGCGGATATCGAACAGGCCGGTATCGCCGGAAATCGGCCGGGAATCCTCCCGCACGAACTTCATGCCGTTGTAGTCCTTCGGGTTGTGGCTGGCGGTAACGGCAATGCCACCGTCCATCCCGGCGTGGGAAGTGGCAAAATAGATTTCCTCGGTGCCACACAGGCCAATGTCGTAGACATCCACGCCCTGCTCCACCAAACCCTGTACAAGGGCGGCCTTGATCGCTTCGCTGCTGAGCCGGATGTCGTGCCCGACAACGACCTGGCGCGGCTCGATGACCTGCGCATAGGCCCGGCCGATGCGCCGGGCGATAGCTTCGTTCAACTGGTCGGGTACCCGGCCCCGGACGTCATAGGCCTTGAAGCAGGCAATCTCCGTCACCGCCCGCTGCCCTGGTCCTTGGAATAGTATTTGTCGTAGACAAAATTGGTCGCCTCGACAAAACCCGGCACGCTGCCGCAGTCGAATCGGCGCCCCTTGAATTTGTAGGCCATGACGCAACCGCGCCTGGCCTGTATCTGGAGTGCATCGGTCAACTGGATTTCGCCGTTGGCGCCGGGTGGCGTCTCGCGAATGATTTCGAAGATGTCCGGCGTGAGGATGTAGCGGCCGATAATTGCGAGGTTGGATGGCGCGTCCTTGGGATCTGGCTTCTCCACCATCTGGTCCACCCGGTAGATGCCATCGCGCAAGCTCTCCCCGGCGATCACCCCGTAGCTACTCACTTCATTGTGGGGCACTTCCTGGATCGCCACGATGGAGCAGCGAAACTGCTTGAACAGCTCCGCCATCTGGGCCAACACGCCAGGACCGTCATTCAGGCACAAGTCATCGGACAACAGCACGCCGAAAGGTTCGTTGCCGATCAGTGACTGGCCGGTGAGTATCGCGTGCCCGAGGCCTTTCATCTCGCGCTGGCGCACCATGGTGAAAACACCCTTGTCCAGCACATTGCGGATACTCTGGAGGTGCACCTCCTTGCCGCTGCCGGAAATCTGGTGCTCGAGCTCGTAACTGATATCGAAGTGGTCAGCGATGGCGCGCTTGCCACGGCCAGTGACCATGGCGCAGGTGGTCATACCTGCGGCAATCGCCTCCTCCACACCGTATTGCACCAGCGGTTTGTTGACGATCGGCAACATTTCCTTCGGCATGCTCTTGGTCGCCGGCAGGAAACGGGTGCCGTAGCCGGCGACAGGAAACAGGCACTTGGTAATTTTCATAACAACTCCGTCTAAACAAAGAACCTACTTGCTGCGCCCATACACATCCTCATAGCGCACGATATCGTCCTCGCCGAGATAGGCGCCGGACTGCACTTCGATCAGCTCCAGCGGTATACGCCCCGGATTGGCGAGGCGGTGCTTGTGACCCAGGGGTATGTAGGTCGATTCATCTTCCCCCAGCATGAAGACCTTGTCCTCGCAGGTAACCTCCGCGGTGCCGTGCACCACTATCCAGTGCTCCGCGCGGTGGTGGTGCATCTGCAGCGAGAGAGTGTGACCCGGGTTGACCACGATTCGCTTCACCTGGAAACGCTGGGAGGTCACCAGCGACTCATAGGAGCCCCAGGGGCGATACACCCGGCGGTGCTGGGAAACTTCGGGGCGACGCTGTTGCTTCAGGCGATTGACGATGAGTTTGACGTCCTGCACCCGGGCTCGATCCGCGACCAGCACCGCGTCGGCGGTTTCCACCACTACCAGGTCGCTCACCCCAATACCGGCCAGCAGGCGCGAATCGCTGCGGAAGTAACTGTCGCTGCAGCCCTCGAGCATGACATCACCCTTGCAGGCATTGCCACTGCTGTCGCGCTCAGCCACATCCCACAGGGCGGACCAGGCCCCCACATCGCTCCAGCCGCAATCAAGGGAGACCACGCCGCCCAGATCGGTCTTTTCCATGACCGCGTAATCGATGCTGTCACTCGGGCAGTCAAGGAAGGCGCCGGCGGCCGGACGCACGAAATCCATGTCGGCGATGGCCCCTGCCATCGCCTCGCGGCAGTGGCCGAGTATCGCGGGCGCGTGCGCGCCCAACTGCTCCAGGTAAGTGGCGGCGCGCAGCAGGAACATGCCGCTGTTCCACAGGTAATTGCCGCTGTCGAGGTAGGCCTGGGCCGTGGCGGCGTCCGGCTTCTCCACAAAGCGCTCGAGGTCGAAAAGCTCGGCGTCGAGGGCGGCGCCGCACTTGATGTAACCGTAACCGGTTTCCGGGCTCGAGGGCACCACGCCGAAGGTCATCAAGCGGCCCTGCGCTGCCAGGGGAACCGCACGGCCGACGGCGCGGGCAAAAGCACCCAAGTCCTGGATCAGGTGATCGGCGGGGAGTACCAGAAGCAGTGCTTCCGGGTCAGCCTTCAGCGCCTGGATGGCTGCCAGCGCGACGGCAGGGGCGGTGTTGCGACCCTGGGGTTCAAGGATGAGGGCGCAGGCCTTGATATTCACCTCGCGCAGTTGCTCCGCCACCATGAAGCGATGCTCCTCGTTGCACACCACCAGCGGCGGCCCCTCCTCCAGCCCGGAGGTGCGGCGCAGGGTCTCCTGCAACATCGACAGCTCACTGGCCAGGGGCAGGAATTGCTTGGGGTGAGTCTCGCGCGAGACCGGCCAAAGCCGGCTGCCGACGCCACCGGAGAGAAGTACGGGTGTTAGCATATTATTCCTGTATCACCGTTTGCGGGTCGCGGTGAGAAAATTCTGGTGGAGGTCGCCCCTCACAGCCGGCGCCAACCAGGCGCCCAAGAGTGCCGATATGGTAGCGGATGCCCATATGCTTGGCTACCAAGTGCGCCGCTGTGTTACCACGCTGTGACCCGGGTCAAGGGAAACAGGTGCAACCGGGGAAATGCGCTGGACTTGTAGCCCTCAGCATTTAAAATACCCAGGCCCCCCGGAGACGCGCCTGGATTCCGGCAACCGCGCTGCCACCAGCCCCAATCCGACGGTGCAGACACCAAGCCAACCCTGGAATAGCTATGACAGCAAAGAGTGCCTACGACAGGGATCAACTGGTCAGCTGCGGCCATGGCGAACTGTTCGGTCCGGGTAATGCACAGTTGCCCACGGACAATATGCTGATGCTGGACCGCATTACCCACATCAGTTCCGAGGGCGGCAAGCATGGCAAGGGACAGATCATCGCCGAACTCGACATTCACCCCGATTTATGGTTTTTCCAGTGCCACTTTCCCGGCGATCCGGTCATGCCCGGCTGCCTGGGCCTGGATGCCCTGTGGCAACTGGTCGGCTTTTTCCTGGGTTGGCGCGGCAATCCTGGCCGGGGGCGGGCGCTGGGTTGCGGCGAGGTCAAGTTCAGTGGCCAGGTGCTGCCCTCGGCATCCAAAGTGGTCTATAACATAAACATACGGCGTGTCATCGAGCGCAAGCTGGTGATGGGCATAGCTGATGGCAGCGTATCGGTGGACGGTCGTGAGATTTATACGGCCTCCGAGCTGCGGGTCGGCCTGTTCAAATCGACGGAGTCTTTCTAATCCTATGGGCAAAAGAGTCGTCATTACCGGTCTGGGGATTGTTTCGTGCCTGGGCAACGATGCGCAGAGCGTCACCAGCTCGCTGTATGAGGGGCGCTCAGGCATCCGCGTGCGGCAGGAACAGATCGATATGGGCATGCGTTCCCATGTGGCCGGCGCACCCGAGATCGACATTCCGTCACTGGTCGATCGCAAGCAGTTGCGCTTCATGGCCGATGCTGCAGCCTACGCCTACATCGCCATGCAGCGGGCCATTGACGATTCCGGGCTGAAGGCCGCGGACGTATCGAATGTGCGCACCGGCATCATCGCAGGATCCGGAGGCGCGTCGGCGGCAATGCAGGTAGAGGCCTCCGACATTCTGCGCGAGCGCGGCATCCGCAAGGTCGGGCCATATCGCGTGACCCAGACGATGGGCAGCACGGTCTCCGCCTGCCTGGCGACACCCTTCAGGATAAAAGGCGTGAACTACTCCATTTCATCCGCCTGCTCCACCAGCGCCCACTGTATCGGCAATGCGATGGAGCAGATCCAGCTGGGTAAACAGGACATCGTATTCGCCGGCGGCGGGGAGGAGTTGCACTGGGCCATGAGCAGCCTGTTTGACGCCATGGGCGCGCTCTCCACCAGGTACAACGATACCCCCGAACGGGCCTCAAGGGCCTATGATGCCAACCGCGACGGTTTTGTTATCGCCGGCGGTGGTGGCATGCTGGTGGTGGAGGAGCTGGAACACGCCCTCAGGCGCGGGGCAAAGATTTATGCGGAGCTGGTGGGTTACGGTGCCACCTCCGACGGCCACGACATGGTGGCGCCCTCGGGCGAGGGAGCCACGCGCTGCATGCAGCAGGCCCTTGCCACGGTGACCGGTCCAGTGGACTACATCAACGCCCACGGCACCAGTACGCCCGCAGGGGACATCCAGGAATTGAAAGCCGTGCGCGCCGCCTACCAGGATCGCGACCATATCCCGGTCGTCGGCTCCACCAAGTCCCTGTCCGGCCACTCGCTGGGGGCCGCCGGTGTACAGGAAGCCATCTATTCTCTGCTGATGCAGCAGGCGGGCTTCATTGCCGCATCTGCGAATATCGAAACCCTGGACCCGGAAGCCGAAGGCTTGCCCATCGCAGTCAAGCGCCACGACAACGTGGACCTGCAGCGGGTGATGTCCAACAGTTTCGGCTTCGGCGGCACCAACGCCTCACTGGTGTTCCAGAAGTACACTGATTAGCAGCCCGCGGCCGCACGCTCAGGCCAGCGTATCCAGCAGTATCACCTCTACACTGTCACCTTCGGCGACGCTTATCCCCGGCGGAATCACCGCGAGGGCGTTACTGTGGCTGACAGAACTCAGCACACCGGAGCTCTGGTTCGGGAACGGCGTCGCCCACAGCCCGCCACCGGTATCGCTCAGGGTCACCCGCAGGTAGTCCTGGCGCAGGCCGGGCTTATCGACCCGGAATGCGGCCAGGGCGCGCAGAACCGGTGGCGGCGCCTCGCTTACGCCTTGCAGGTGCAACAGGAAGGGCCGGGCAATTAAGCAAAAGGTCACGAACACCGAGCTGGGGTTCCCCGGCAGGCCGATAAAGGGCGTGTGACCGATGCGCCCGAAGGCCAACGGCTTGCCCGGCTTGATCGCCAGGCGCCACAGATCCAGCTGACCCAACCGCTCAACCTGGGCCTTCACATGGTCCTCCTCACCGACGGATACCCCGCCGGAGGTGATGACACAATCAGCGCCCGCCGCAGCCTCCGCCAGTGCCCGGGCGGTGGCGGCGGGGTCGTCGGGAATGATGCCCCCATCAACAAAAGCCATACCGAGAGACCGCACCAGGCCCGCCAGGGTATAGCGGTTGGAGTTGTAGAGCTGCCCCCCCTGCAGGGCGGCACTCCCGGGCTCGACCAGTTCGTCACCCGTCGACAGTACCGCCACCCGCAGGGGCTGGTAGGCCTGGACCGCAGCGCGGCCCACGGAGGCCAGCAGGCCCATGTCCTGGGGCCGCAGGACCCGGCCCCGGCGGAGCACCGTGGCGCCCAGGGCAATATCCTGGCCCCGCGGTCGAATATTCTGGCCGGGGTTCACCGCAGTCGACACCGTAACCACGCCATCCACCTCGCGGCAGTCCTCCTGCATCACCACGGCGTCCGCGCCCGGGGGCAGCGGGGCGCCGGTGAATATTCGCGCGGCGGTTCCCGGCGCGAGCAGCGGGCCCGGCCTGCTGCCTGCGGCAATTCGCTGACTTACCCGCAGGGGGTCGGCCGCGTCCCCCACCCTCAGGGCGTAACCGTCCATAGCGCTGTTGTCCTCTGCGGGCACCGCAACAGGGGCCACCACATCCTCGGCGAGAACCGCGCCCAGGGCGTCAATCAGTGCCACCGGGTGGACGGCGTCGGTGGGGCTGACGGAAGCCAGCATTCGCGCAAGGGCCTCCGCCAGCGGCAGCAGCGGCTTCACGCCTGGCGCTTCCGAACCTTGAGCACCCCCACGAAATTGCAGGGACGGTGACTGCTGTCGAGTTGCTCCCGGATCAGGCCCTCCCAGGCCGTCCTGCAGGCGCCGGTTGAACCGGGCATACAAAATATCACCGTATTATTGGCCAGGCCGGCCAGGGCCCTGGACTGGATGGTCGAAGAGCCGATCTCCGCCTGGGACAGGGCCCGGAACACCTCGCCAAAGCCTTCGATGTCCTTGTCGAACAATGGCCGCACGGCCTCCGGGGTGGAATCCCGCCCGGAAAAGCCGGTACCTCCGGTGACCAGAACCACGTCGATACCCGCAGCGGCGATCCACGTGCCGAGGACAGCCCTGATCTGGTAGATATCGTCTACGACGATCGTCTTGGCGACCGCCCGATGCCCGGCGGCGGTGAGCGCCTCTACCAGGTAATGTCCGGAGGTATCGGTTTCCTCGGTGCGGGTATCGGATACGGTGAGTACCGCCACACCCAGGGGTTGCGGCCGTTCATCCGTCGCTTTTGCCATGCCATTGCCTCACTGCTTCTGCTGTTGTCGACGCTGTTCGTAATACTTCTTGACGTTGCCGGGTATGGCGCTGCGCCAGTGCGCCTGCTTGATGGCGAAGGTATTGCGGATCTTGCTGCAATTGAGCGAGCGGTTGAGCGGCAACAGACCCTCGGGCTGGCGCTGCAACTGCACGGCGCCGGGACCGAAATCAGAAAACTGGGAGGCGGATGCCAGCAGCGCCTCGGCGAATTCATAGTAGGTCGCACTGTCCGAACTGCAATAGTGATAGATACCATAAGCCTGGATGCCGGTACTCAGCTGGTCCAGCAGCGCGGAGAGCACCCGGGCCCCGTCCTCGGCCGAGACCGGGCAGCCGCGCAGGTTGTTGTCCATCACCAGGCTGCCGCCCTGCTCGCCCAACTGGCCGAGCATCTGGGTAATCAGGTTGGCGCCTTCAAAGGAGAAAACCGGCCCCAGGCGCAGGATCAGGTGTCGCTCGCAACCCTCCCGCACCAACTGCTCCGCCCGGGCGAGCATGGCACCGCCCCCGGTCTCGTTGTCGGGCTGGTCGTCCTCGGTATACGGCCGGTCCAGCTGGCCGGAGAAAACCCTGGAGCTGGAGGTAAGCAGGTAGGCAATACCGCTGCGCTGGCAGGCTTTTGCCACCCAGTGGCAACGCTTCAGGTCCAGCTCCTGCAGCGGATCAACTCCATCGGCCGCCGCGGATATCCGCAGGTCGACCACGATATCGCACTTGGTACGAGCCACCGCCTTTTTTGCCTGCCGTTCACTCTTCCAGCGACAGGCGGCGCGGGTCAGCACCTGAACCTCGTGGCGGCCCAGGTGTTGCAGGAGTTGGACCAGGGAGTGGCCCAGGGGGGTATCTGACCCCAGGATGAGTGCCCGCACAGCCGTTACGCCACCACGCTCAAGACTCTCATCCCGTGATCACGTCGGGCTCGTCAGAACGGGATGTCGTCGTCGAATTCACCGAAGGGCGGTTCCGGCTGTGCGCTGGCCGGCGGGCCAGCGGAAGGGCCCGGTGCTGGCCGGGATGGGGCGCTTCTCTGGTAGCCCCCGGCCGGTGCCTCGTGTTCTGCCCCCCCGCCGGCGCCGCGGCTGTCGAGCATCTGCATGTCACTGGCGAGAATCTCCGTGGTGTAGTGATCCACGCCGGCCTTGTCCTGCCACTTGCGGGTCTGGAGCTTGCCCTCGACATAGACCTTTGAGCCCTTCTTCAGGTACTCGCCGGCGATCTGCCCGAGCCGGTAGTTGCCGCGGTCGCGGAACACGACTCGATGCCACTCGGTTTTCTCCTGTGGCTGGCCCTGCTTGTCTTTCCAGCTTTCGCTGGTGGCGATGCTGGCATTGGTGACGGCACCGCCATCGGGAAAGAAGCGTGTTTCAGGGTCATTGCCCAGATTACCCACCAGGATCACTTTGTTGATGCCCCGTGAAGCCATAGAAATTCCTCAATTTGTAACCAAAATTTGCGGTCCGGAAGAACCGTGGACTATAGCAACCCCGCCCGCCAATTGCGACAGCCGGGGCGGTCATGATCCATCAATTGCAGCGGCAAATTCAGTCGATCGATGCGGCCGCTGGACTCAGGGCCCGGATACCTGCACCCGTTCCGGTTCCGGCAACAAAACAGGGCCTGTTATCATCAGGAGAAACCATGTGACCGCCAGCAGCAGGCATACGCCCAGCAGCCCTAACTGCCCGAAATGCTGCAGCAGCCAGCCGCCGCCCGCGCCGCCGGCGAAAGCCCCCAGAAACTGGCAGGTGGAATAGATTCCCAGTGCCGTGCCCTTACCGCCGGCGAATACGGTCTTGCTGACCTGGGAGGGCAGCGTCGCCTCGAGGTAATTGAACCCGGTGAAAAACAACCACAGCCCGGCGAAGAAAACCAGGGGACCGGCCGCCAGATCCAGCACCGGCAGGGCAACTGCCAGCAGGCCGATGCCGCAAAGAAACATTTCGCGGGGGCGCCCCCCGCGCTCGGCCATCCGCATCAGGGGCAAAATGCCGACAATGGAAAGGGCCAACACCGGCAGGTACACCTGCCAGTGGTGCGCGCGATCCACACCTGCCAGTTGCTCAAGGGCTCCGGGCACCACCAGGAAACACGCCATGAGGATGAAATGCAGGCTGAAGACACCGAAATTGAGCCGCAGCAGCGCGGGGTCTCGCAAGGTGCGCCCGAACAGCGCAGGCCTGGCGCCGACATCGCTGTGCCCGCCAGCCAGGGGTGGCGGCGCCGGCACCAGCAGCACGACGATGGCGATACCCCCAAAGGCGAGCAGTGCCGTGAGCCAGAATACCATGGACAATCCCCCCGCTGCCGCGAGCACCGGCCCGAGTATCAGAGCGACGGCAAAGGAGAGCCCGATACTCATGCCCACCAGGGCCATGGCCTTGGTGCGCTGCTCGGTGCTGGTCAGGTCGGCCACCAGGGCCATGACCGTGGCGGCGATGGCGCCCGAGCCCTGGATCGCGCGCCCGAAGATAATGCCCCAGAGGCTATCCGCGGTGGCCGCGAGCACGCTGCCCAGGGCAAACATCAGCAGGCCCCCGACAATTACCGGTTTGCGCCCCACCCGGTCTGATAGCCAGCCCAGGGGAATCTGCAGCAGGGCCTGGGTAAGGCCGTAGACGCCCATCGCCAGGCCGATCAGGCCAGGCGTGGCCCCGGGCAGATCGATTGCATAGAGGCTGAGGATGGGCACCACCATAAACAGGCCCAGCATGCGGAAGCTGTAGAGCAGCGCCAGGGAGCTCACAGAGCGCCGCTCCAGGGCAGTCATGGGGTGTTTGGTGATCACGGGGGCGATGTCTTGGGAAAAATCGAGGCGCAAGCATACCAGTTTCACCGCCGGTCGCACATCCATAACGCGGGCCCGGCCGTACCACTGAGGATGTTTTTGCAGCAGCACAGGCCAGGGCATATACTGCCGGGTTGGATTTTTCGACACATCCTCGGATCGACTATGGACACAATTCAGGTACGCGGGGCACGCACCCACAACCTCAAGAATATCGACCTGGACATCCCCAGGGATAAACTCGTGGTGATCACCGGCCTGTCTGGCTCGGGCAAGTCCTCACTCGCGTTCGACACGCTCTACGCCGAGGGGCAGCGCCGTTACGTGGAATCCCTCTCCACCTATGCCAGGCAGTTCCTGTCGATGATGGAGAAGCCCGACATGGATCATATCGAGGGCCTGTCTCCCGCCATTTCCATCGAACAGAAATCCACCTCCCACAATCCCCGCTCTACCGTGGGCACTATCACGGAAATCTACGACTACCTGCGCCTGCTGTTTGCCCGTGTCGGGGAACCCCGCTGCCCCGACCACGGCCACAACCTGCAGGCGCAGACCATCAGCCAGATGGTGGACACCGTACTGGCCCTGCCAGAGGGCAGCAAGCTGATGCTGCTGGCACCGGTGGTCAGGGACCGCAAGGGAGAACACCTGCACGTATTCGAGGAACTGCGAGCCGGCGGCTTTGTGCGCGCCCGGGTGGATGGCATTGTCACCGACCTCGACGACCTGCCGCTGCTGGACAAGAAGAAGAAACACCGCATCGAGGTCGTGGTGGACCGCTTCAAGGTGCGCCAGGACCTCGGCCTGCGCCTCGCGGAATCCTTCGAGACAGCTCTGGGGCTCACCGATGGCCTTGCCTCGGTCAGCTACATGGAAGGCGATGGCGAGGACATCGGTTTTTCCGCCAGGTTCGCCTGCCCGGAATGTGGCCACAGCATCGATGAACTGGAACCGAGGCTGTTCTCCTTCAATAATCCCGCAGGCGCCTGCCCTGGTTGCGACGGGCTTGGTGTGCGCCAGTATTTTGATCCGGAGCGGATCGTGCTGCATCCCGAGGCCAGCCTGGCGGAAGGCGCGATTCGAGGCTGGGACCGCCGCAATGTCTACTACTTCCATATGCTGACGTCCCTCGCAGACCACTACGGTTTCGATATCGATACCCCATTCGAGCAACTCGACAGGAAATTCCGTCAGGTGATCCTGCACGGCAGTGCGAAGCAGGAAATCGCCTTTTCCTATATCAACGACCGCGGCGATGTTTTCAAACGCACCCATCCCTTCGAGGGCATCATTCCGAATATGGAGCGCCGCTACCGGGATACGGACTCCGCATCCGTGCGGGAGGAACTGGCCAAATTTCTTTCCAACCATCCCTGCCCCGAATGCGAAGGGACCCGCCTGCGACGGGATGCACGCCATGTCTTTGTCGATGAGCGCACATTGCCCAGTATCACGGGTATGCCGGTAGGAGAGGCCGAGCTCTATTTCGAGCAGCTGCAGCTGCAGGGGCGCAAGGGAGAGATCGCCAATAAAATCCTCAAGGAGCTGCGGGCGCGCTACCGCTTCCTGGTCGACGTGGGCCTGAATTACCTGACACTCAACCGCAGTGCTGAAACCCTGTCAGGCGGGGAGGCGCAGCGCATTCGACTGGCTTCACAGATCGGCGCAGGGCTGGTGGGTGTGATGTATATCCTGGACGAGCCCTCCATCGGCCTCCACCAGCGGGACAACGAGCGCCTGCTCGCCACCCTGACGCACCTGCGCGACCTCGGTAATACAGTACTGGTGGTCGAACACGACGAGGATGCCATCCGCAGCGCCGATCATATCATCGACATCGGCCCGGGCGCCGGTGTCCACGGCGGCAGGGTTGTCGCCCAGGGAAAGCTCAGGGATATCATCGCCAACAAGGAATCACTCACGGGCGCCTATTTGTCCGGCAAGCGCAGGATCGAGATACCCGCCAAACGCACGCCCAGAGATCCCAAACGCCAACTGGTACTGACCGGCGCCTCCGGCAACAACCTGCAGTCGGTGACCCTTGAGATCCCTCTCGGCCTGCTGACCTGTGTCACCGGGGTTTCGGGTTCCGGCAAATCCACCCTGATCAATGGCACCCTCTACCCCATCGCCGCCACCGTTCTGAATGGCGCGACAACGCTGACACCGGCGCCGCACACGTCCATCGAGGGGATGGAGCAGATCGACAAGTGTATTGACATAGACCAGAGCCCGATCGGGCGCACGCCGCGTTCCAACCCCGCCACATACACCGGCATTTTTACCCCGGTGCGAGAGCTGTTTGCGGGTACCCAGGAGGCCAGGTCCCGCGGCTACAAAGCCGGCCGGTTCAGTTTCAACGTGAAGGGAGGCCGCTGCGAAGCCTGCCAGGGCGACGGGGTGACCAAGGTGGAAATGCACTTTCTGCCTGATATCTACGTGCCCTGCGACGTCTGCAAGGGCAAGCGCTACAACCGGGAAACCCTCGAGGTACGCTACAAGGGCAAGAATATTCATGAAGTGCTGGAAATGACGGTGGAGGATGCCCTTGTCTTCTTCGAACCGGTTCCCGCCATCGCCCGCAAACTCCAGACCCTGATGGATGTGGGTCTGTCCTACATTCGCCTGGGGCAGGCTGCGACAACACTTTCCGGAGGCGAGGCCCAGCGGGTCAAGCTTTCGCGGGAATTATCCAAGCGCGACACCGGCAAAACGCTGTACATCCTCGATGAGCCGACCACCGGCCTGCATTTCGAAGACATCAAGCAGTTGCTGGCGGTGCTGCACCGACTGCGCGACCACGGCAACACCATTGTGATCATCGAGCACAACCTGGATGTCATCAAGACCGCGGACTGGATCGTCGACCTGGGGCCCGAGGGCGGCAGCGGCGGGGGCCAGATCATCGCCACCGGCACCCCCGAGGCCGTAGCCAGGGCAAAGCACTCATTTACCGGACAATTTCTCGCTCCCCTGTTGAAACGCAAGGCGGGCAAGCAGGCGGCATAGGCGGCTGTCGAGCCTCGGAATGGCCTGCAGTCACCGCCCCCTAGGGAGCGCCCGGTGATCCCGCCCTGGTCGTCTCTATCCTGCCGCTGCGCTGCGTCGAAGCCACGCCACGCTGACTCGATGCTGCAGTCAGCATGAACAGGTCGCGGCCGTCCTCGCCGCCGAGTGCGCAGGCGTAGCAGTTCTGGCTGGTGGTCACCAGCTGCAACACTTCGCCGCCCGGGGCAAACAGCACGCACTCGGGCGCCAGGGCGTTGGCTACCCAGATATTGCCGTCGGCGTCCAGGCAGATGCCGTCCGGCGCGCGCAACCCGACTTCCGCCCACACCCGGCGATTGGCAAGTTCCCCATCGCCACCGATATCAAAGGCGGTCAGGCGCAGGCCCAGGGTTTCGGCGACGATCAGGGTCCTGCCATCGGGCGTCACCACACTGCCATTGGGAAAATGCATCTGGGGGGCGGCCAGGTGGACGCTGCCGTCGGGATCCACGCGCACCAGGTTGGTGGCCGGGTGATCCGACACCACCGACTCGGGCCCTCGCCGCTCCAGTTCGGCTTCGAGATCAAAACCGAAATTGCCCACCCATGCCCTACCGACCTGATCCACCACCATGTCGTTACAGAGATGCCGCGCCAGGCCCACAAGATCAGCGTGCACTACCAGCGACCCTGCCTCCAGGCGCAACACCTTCATCTCCCGCATCGACACGACCAGCAGCCGCCCGTCGGGCAGCCATCCCAGACCGGAGGGCTGGTCATCGAGGCGGTGTTCGATGGTGACCTTGCCGGAGCTGTCCATCGACTTCACAGCATGGTCGTAAAAATCACTGAACCAGAGACGCCCGCCGTGCCAGCGCGGACCCTCGCCGAAGTAAAGCCCGCCCGTGAGTACTGTTGCCCGCTGCATAAATCCATCCTTCAAGTGACGTCAGTGAGCCTGGCAGAGGAGGCTCGCAAGGCAAGTCGGGCACGAGAACGCCGAACTGCGCCCACGACGTCGCTACCGGCGCACCCGATAAAGCGGGGTGGGCCCTCCTGCCTCTCGCGACGTACCGCCCGCGCGGCCCGGTACATCCTGCACATAAAAAAGCCGGGGATTACCCGGCTCTTTTGGCTAACAGCTACTGAAGCATATCAATCATTAGCGTCACCAGCGGCCTCCAGCTGGGGACGACCCACCAGCTCGACATAGGCCATGGGAGCCTTGTCGCCGGTGCGGTAGCCGCACTTGAGGATGCGGATATAACCGCCCGGCCGCGCCTGGTAGCGCGGGCCCAGCTCGCTGAACAGTTTGCCCACGGCTTCCCTGCTGCGGGTGCGGTCAAACGCCAGGCGGCGGTTGGCCACGCTGTCGATCTTGGCCAGGGTAATCAGGGGTTCTGCATAGCTGCGCAGTTCCTTCGCCTTGGGCAGGGTAGTCTTGATAAGCTCATGCTCCACCAGGGAAACGGCCATATTGCGGAACATGGCCTTGCGGTGGGAGCTGTTCCTGTTTAGCTGACGTCCACTATGACGATGACGCATTTTTCCAATCCTATACTGTCTGTGCTATCTCAGCACTGCTAACTTGTGATCCAGGTTCTGCCGACTGCCCAGAACCCGATCGTCGTTTTATCAACTGCCCAACACCCGGTCGTCGTTTTTCAGGCTCGCCGGCGGCCAGTTATCCAGGCGCATGCCCAAGGACAACCCGCGCGAGGCCAACACGTCCTTTATCTCGGTCAGTGACTTCTTGCCGAGGTTCGGGGTCTTCAACAGCTCGACCTCGGTGCGCTGCACCAGATCGCCTATGTAGTAGATATTCTCGGCCTTGAGGCAGTTGGCAGAGCGGACCGTCAGTTCAAGGTCGTCAACCGGACGCAGCAGGATCGGATCCACCTCGTCCTCTTCGATCGGGGACTCGGACGTCGACTCGCTTTCCAGGTCGACAAACACCGCCAGCTGCTGTTGCAGAATGGTGGCCGCGCGACGTATGGCCTCCTCCGGGTCGATCGTACCGTTGGTCTCCAGGTCGAGAACCAGCTTGTCGAGATCGGTGCGCTGCTCAACGCGAGCGGCCTCTACCACGTAGGATACGCGGTATACCGGAGAGAACGTGGCATCGAGTTGCAGGCGACCGATGGAGCGGGTCTCCTCCTCGGGGTTTTCCCGGGAGTCAGCTGGAGAATAGCCGCGACCGCGCGCCACCGTCAGTTTCATGCTGATTTCGGAATTGCTGTTGAGGTGGCAAATCACGTGCTCGGGATTGCGCACCTCGATATCGTGGTCGACCTGGATATCGGCAGCAGTGACAGTACCCGGACCCCTCTTGCTCAGGGTGAGCTCGGCCTCTTCCTTGCCGTGCATCACCAGGGCGACGCCCTTGAGGTTCAACAGGATCTCGATCACATCTTCCTGTACGCCCTCGATGGCGCTGTACTCGTGCAGAACTCCGTCGATCTCTACTTCAGTAATCGCGCAGCCGGGCATTGAAGACAGCAAGATGCGCCGCAATGCATTACCCAGGGTGTGGCCAAAGCCACGCTCCAGCGGCTCCAGTGTCACCTGGGCACGGGTCTTGTTCTTCTCGTCAACCTTGATGACACGGGGTGTCAAAAACTCGTTCACTGCACTCTGCATTGGGGCACCTGTATGTAGGTTAGTCCTTCAGTGGATTACTTGGAGTAGAGCTCGACAATCAGGTTTTCGTTGATCTCGGAAGAGAGATCCTGACGGTCGGGCAATGACTTGAATACCCCTTCCAGCTTATCGCTGTTCATTTCTATCCACTCCGGTTCGCCACGCTGGGCAGCCAGCGCAATGGCAGACTGCACACGCAGTTGCTTCTTGGCTTTTTCTCGCAGG
>JBFZEF010000085.1:0-12557 GCA_041307045.1 Halioglobus sp. | reverse complement strand
CCTGCGCCTGCCCAGGGGCAAAGGCTGCCAACTGCGCGAGGATTTGAACCGGGCGGTGGAGGAATTGCTGGGCGTGCTCCCGTCCACCTTCCAGAGCGATGAATACCAGGCGCGGGTACAGGAATTGGGCGAGCAATACCAGGAGCGCGAAAAGGAGTCCTTCCAGGCCCTGGGCGAAAAGGCTTCAGCGGCGGGCATTGCCATGATCCAGACCCCCAGCGGCTATACGCTCGCACCCATGAAGGACGGAGAAATCATCACGCCCCAGGCATTCGAGGCAGAGCCCGAGGAAGAAAAGCAGCGGGTGCTGGCCGTTATCGAGGAACTGAAACAGGAGCTGAAGGCCATCGTGCGGCAACTTCCCTGCTGGAAAAAGGACAGCCGCAATGCCTTCAAGGAGCTGAACAGGGAATTCAGCAAGCTGGCTATAGACCCGGTGATGAATGAGCTGAAGGAGAATTACCGGGAGTTTCCCGCGGTCGTCGCCCACATCGACGCAGTGCACGCGGATGTGCTGGATGAGGCCGAGGCCTTCACCCGGATACAGGAGGATTCAGCCATCCCGGACAACATGAAAAACCGGGTGAAGGAATTTCCCCAGTACCACGTCAACGTGCTGGTGGACAACCGGGACCTGGCGACCGCGCCTGTCATCTACGAGGACAGTCCCGGCTTCGGCAACCTGGTCGGCCGGGTGGAGTACGTATCGCAGATGGGCACCCTGGTGACCGACTTCAACCTGATCAAGCCCGGGGCGCTGCACCGGGCCAACGGCGGTTACCTGATACTGGACGCAGACAAGCTGTTGACCAGCCCGTTCGCCTGGCCTGCTCTCAAACGTGCACTCAAAGCCCGGGAAATTCGTATCCAGACCATGGAGCAACTGTTCAGCTTCGTCAGCACGGTGCAGTTGCAGCCCGAGCCCATACCGCTGGATATCAAGGTGATACTGCAGGGCGATCGCTATATCTATTACATCCTGGAGGAGTACGACCCGGAGTTCGCGACCCTGTTCAAGGTGGCGGCGGACATGTCGGAAGAGGTCCAGCGCGGCCCTGAGAGCACCCTGCTGTTCGCCCGCATGATCAGGACACTGCAAGAGCGCAAGCAGTTGCTGCCGGTGGATCGGTCCGGTGTCGCCAGGTTGATCGAATACGCCGCCCGCCGCATGGAGGATAGCGAAAAACTGAGCCTCCACCAGGGCCGGCTCGGCGATCTCCTGAGCGAAAGCGATTTTCGCGCGCGCCGCGCCGGTGCAGACTGTATCACCGCCGAGCATGTGACCGGAGCCGCGCTCGCCGCGGTGTACCGCCTGGACCAGTTCCGGGAGAAATCCCATGAGGGCATCCTGCGCGACATTATGCTGGTGGACACCAGCGGCACTGCCATCGGGCAGGTGAACGGCCTGGCCGTCTACCTGCTGGGCGATTACGCCTTCGGCCGACCCACCCGGATCACCGCTACCGCCCGCCTGGGTTCGGGCAAGGTGCTCGACATCGAGCGCGAGGTCGACCTGGGCGGCAATATTCACTCGAAGGCAGTGATGATCATCAGCGCACTGCTGGCCAACCGCTACGCGCGCAAACGGCCGCTGCCCCTGAGCGCCAGCCTGGTGTTCGAGCAGTCCTACGGCGGGATCGAGGGCGACAGTGCCTCGGTCGCCGAACTGGTGGCCCTGATATCGGCTATCGCCGATATTCCGGTACGGCAGGACCTCGCGGTGACCGGCTCACTCAACCAGCACGGCCGGGTGCAGGCAATCGGCGGGGTGAACGAAAAGATCGAAGGGTTCTTCGACATCTGTTCGGCTCGCGGACTCAGCGGCAACCAGGGGGTGGTGATCCCGGCGGCCAATGCGGTACACCTGATGTTGCGGCAGGATGTGCTGGATGCCGTGGCCGCGAACCGATTCCAGGTCTACAGCGCCGACAGCATCGAAGATGCCCTGGAATTGTTGACGGGATACAGCGCCGCCTCAATCGACGCCCTGGTGTTGTCCCGGCTGGAGGAGTACGAGCAGCTGGCGCGCAAGTTCAGCGCCAGGCCAAATGACAAGGGGGATGGCGATGATGATGACTGAGCAGCCCGCCCGCCGCCGCATCCTGGTCCCCATCGACCTGCAGGGGATAGGTCACGGCACCCTCGAAACCCTGGTACATATTGCCAGGCTGCTCGACCGCGGCCTGCTGGGGCTCATGCTGGAGGATATTCGCCTGCAACAGGTGGCCGACCTCCCCTTTGCCACCGAAATTACTTTAAGGGGCGGCCGCGAACGCAGTCTGCTACGCGATCACCTGAGCCAGCGCCACAGCCTGGTGAGCACCGACACACGCCGCCTGCTGAATGACCTCGCCCGCCGCGACCGGGTGGACCTGGCTTTCGAACATGCCGCGGGCAGCCGCCTGCACACGGCACTGGAGCGGGATGGCCAGACCGATATTTTCTTTCCCGCACGGCAGCGCTGGCAGCTGGTGGCCGCCACCCGGCCGGTCGCAGGAAAAGCCATCAGGCGCATGGGGCTGGTGCTGGCCGGGACCGCGCAGGACGAGGCCGTGCTGGAGGCTGCCGGCTTGCTGCAACAGGCGGGGCTGGTAACAGAAATCTACGTGATATCGGTGGGTCCGCTCGATCGCGCGCAGCTCAACCGCCTGTATCGACCGGGCAGCAGGATCTGCGTACAGGCCAATCTGAACTGCGAGAGCGCGACCATGGCGCGCCTGATTCGCGAGTCGCCCTACGACCTGCTACTGCTGCCCGGGGACTGTATCAGGGGTATTGCACCCGCCCTGTTGGAAACGGCGCTGGACCGCTCCGCGGGGCAGGTGCTGATCATCAACTAGATTTTGCTGGAAAAGGTGTCGCAGGCTTCGATATCGCCGCTGTCAAAGCCCCGCCGGAACCAGGCCACCCGCTGGGCCGAGGAGCCATGGGTAAAACTGTCCGGCACCACCTCGCCGCCGGCCTGCTGCTGCAGGCGGTCATCGCCGATGGCGGTGGCGGCGCGCAGGGCTTCCTCGAGGTCGCCCGGGTCCAGCCAGTTGCGCTCCCTGTTCGCCACACTGCCCCAGACCCCGGCCAGACAATCCGCCTGCAATTCCTGTCGCACCGACAGTGCGTTGACCTGGGCCTTGCTCTTACCGCGACCCGCCTCCTGTACCTGCTGGCTGATGCCCAGCAGCGTCTGCACGTGGTGCCCCACCTCGTGGGCCACGACATAGGCCTGGGCGAAATCGCCCGGGGCGCCATAGCGCTGCTGCAGATCGTTGAAGAACGACAGGTCGATGTAGAGCTTCTGGTCGCCCGGGCAGTAGAACGGCCCCACCGCGGAGGAGGCCATGCCGCAGGCGGAATTGACCCTGCCGCTGAACAACACCAGGGTCGGTTCGCGATAGCTGTCGCCCTGGGCCGCGAATATCTGGCGCCAGGCATCCTCGGTGGAGCCCAGTACGACCGAGACGAAATCCGCGGATTGCTGTTCCTGCGGGCTGAGTTCCCTGCCCTGCTGGCCCGGCGCGGTCGCGACGCCTCCCAGGAACAGGGACAGCACATCAATACCCAGCATCTTCCCGCCAAAAATCGCGATCAGGCCAACAACCAGGATCACCCGGCCGGTTTTGGAGCGGATCATCGCAGGCAGGAAGCGCAACAGCAGGGGCGCAGCAGCCCCGGCCGCACCCATACCCGCGCCCTGCCCGCGACGGTCTTCCACATTGTCACTGCGCCTGCCACCTTCCCAACGCATCGCTTCCCCCCTGCCTGTGAGGCCTTCTATCCCGGTACGGCGCGCGGAACTGGCAAGCCGTTGCGGATCATTATACCCTGCCAGCACCGTTATCGAAGGAAAACAGCACCATGCCCGAGGGTATTCTCATTGGCGGCAACGCCAGCGGCCAGGTATCCCTGAACCCGCGCTATGCCAACCGGCATGGCCTGGTGGCCGGGGCCACCGGCACCGGCAAGACTGTCACCCTGCAATGCCTGGCGGAAGGTTTTTCCGACCTGGGCGTGCCGGTATTCCTGGCTGACGTGAAGGGGGATATCTCCGGCATCAGCCAGGCCGGCTCACCGCATCCAAAGGTCGATGAACGGGTGGCACAAATCGGTATCGAGAGTTTTACGCAGCGGGCTTACCCGGTGGCCTTCTGGGACCTGTTCGGCAAACAGGGCACGCCGGTGCGATCGACCATCTCCGAGATGGGGCCACAACTGCTGTCGCGGCTGCTGCAACTCAACGAGACCCAGGAGAGCGTGATGACCCTGGTGTTCGAGTTCGCCGACAACGAGGGCATGCTGCTGGTCGACCTCAAGGACCTGCGCACCACCCTCGAGTACCTGGGCGACCATGGCAAGGAGCTGGGCACCGGCTTCGGAGTATCGAAAGCCTCGATCAACGCTATCCTGCGGCGCCTGCTGATGCTTGAGCGCGAGGGTGGCGACGCCTTCTTCGGGGAACCCGCCCTGCAGCTGCAGGACTTCATGCAGACCAGCCGGGACGGCCGCGGCATGATCAATATCCTCGCCGCGGACCAGCTCATCATGAGCCCGCGGCTGTACTCCACCTTCCTGCTGTGGCTGCTGTCGGAACTGTTTGAAAACCTGCCGGAGCTGGGCGACCCGGAACAGCCGGTGCTGGTGTTCTTTTTCGACGAGGCGCACCTGCTGTTCAATGATGCGCCAAAGTCCCTGCTGGAAAAAATCGAACAGGTGGTGCGCCTGATTCGCTCCAAGGGCGTCGGGGTCTACTTCATTTCCCAGAGCCCGGCCGACATGCCCGACACAGTGCTGGCCCAGCTCGGCAACCGGGTCCAGCATGCGCTGCGCGCCTATACCCCGAACGAACAGAAGGCAGTCAAAGTCGCCGCCCAGTCGTTTCGCGCCAACCCCGGTCTGGACACTGTCCAGGCCATCACGGAACTGGGCGTGGGCGAAGCCCTCGTCTCGATGCTGCAGGACAAGGGTATCCCCGCCCCGGTGCAACGGGTATTGATTCGGCCACCCCACTCCCGCATGGGCCCGGCCACCGTCGTCGAGCGCCAGGCCATCCTGGCTGCCGACCCGAACATGAAACGCTACAGCCAGCCCTACGACCCGCGCTCCGCCCACGAGGTGCTGCTGGAGCGCATCGCCACCAGGCAGAAGCAAGAAGAACAGGCGAAAGTGGAGCAGCAGGCAGCCGCGGCCAAACCCAAAGCCAGCGGGCGCAGCCGCGAAAGTGCCGGTGAAGCGTTTATGAAGAGCCTGGCCAGGGCCGCAGGCAGCAGCGTGGGCAGAAAACTGTTTCGCGGAGTCCTGGGATCACTGTTGAAATAGCCTTGGCCGGGACGCCAGCCCTCATCCGGCGGGCACCGGCCTGGACTGGGCCGACCGCTCCAGCAGCCAGCGCATGGCCTCCTCGAGCAATTGCTGGTAGGCCGGATCATCGTAGGTTTTGGCCTGGTGGCCGAGGGCGCTGTAATACACGCTGCCCGCACCCAGCCTGTGGGTCCAGATCACCGGGTGGTCGGCCCCCATTGCAAGCCAGTCCGGTACTTCGTATTCGGCTTCGTCCACAGTCGCCAGCACCTCCACCCGCGGTCGCGGGCTCTGCTCAAAGCTGTACCACTCCTCCTCGGTGACCCACTGCGGGGGCAGGTGCCGGGTCGAGGGATGGTTGCGATTCTCCACCGTGACAGTGGCGGTCCGAAACTGCGGGAACATCGGGTGGCCGATGAATTGCGCGCGAATGAACTCCCGGGGGTGCCAGTCCCACTCATAGCTCGGGTCGCCGCCGGTGGCATGCAGGGCCAGCACGCTGCCGCCGGTTTCGATATAGCGCTGGAACACCTCGCGCTGCCCGGTTGTCAACACATCGCCACTGACATTCGCCCAGACCAGCAGGTCGAACTGACCGAGGTCATCGCGGTTATGGATCGCCGCGTTCTCGGTCACGAATACGTTCCAGCCGTTTTTCTGCGCCAGCCGCTGCAACAGGGCGTTGGCGGCCGGAATTGCCTCCAGGTGCCGATAGCCATTGGTCTTGGAGAAAACCAGTACCCTCGGCCCGTCCTGAAACTCCGGCAGCTCCGGCGGCACTGTGTCGTAGGAGGCCTGCGGGAAATATCGGTATTTCATGTAGGCGCCGGCGCCCAGTCCGACTGCCAGTGCCAGCAGCAGAAACCCCGCCGCGAGCTTGAACCAGATTGTCTGCCAGAAACGTTTAGCCATGAGCAGGATACCCCTCCGGGGTAGGTCCCCACGCGCATCCGCTCAGGATTTGGCGGGGACCAGTTTTTGGCAAGCGTACACCACGGCCAGCGCTGCGGCGCCCGCAGCCAGGCCAACCAGTATTGATAACAGGGCCGGCGCTATCGCCGCCAGCAGCGATCCCAGGACCGGGATTGTCGCCGCATGGCCGACCAGCACGGCACTCCAGTCGGCGAGGGCGTGAAATGCATGCACCAGGATGCCGCCGCCGACCATGAACATGGCCACGGTACCCACCACTCCCAACGCCTTCATCAACCAGGGGGCGAACGCCACCAGGCGCATGCCCAGCCAGCGCATAGATGCGGCTGCGGTGGTAGTGCCTGTGGTCCTTGCCAGATAGAAGCCCGCGTCATCCAGTTTGACGATACCCGCCACCAGGCCGTAGACACCTACCGTCATTACCAGGGCGATACCGCACAGCACCAGCACCTGGGTGACAAACACCTCGTTGGCCACGATCCCCAGGGTGAGGACGATGATTTCCGCCGACAGGATGAAGTCGGTGCGAATCGCGCCCTTGATGCGATCCTGCTCGTAGGCCACCAGGTCGACTGCCGGGTCCGCCACATGCTCGAGCAGTTCCTCCCGATGCGCTGCCGCTTCGGCGCCACCGTGCAGGAACCCATGGCTCAGTTTTTCAAAACCTTCATAACAAAGAAACAGGCCGCCCAGGACCAGGGCCGGCAGGATTGCCCAGCTGGCCAGCGCCGACAGCGCCAGGGCAGCCGGCACGAGGATGCACTTGTTGCGCAGGGAGCCCTTGGCCACCGCCCAGACCACGGGCAGCTCGCGCTCCGCCCTCACCCCGGTGAGTTTCTCCGCGTTGACCGCGAGATCATCGCCGAGTACGCCGGCGGTCCTGCCGGCGGCCACCTTGGTCATGGTCGCCACGTCATCCAGCACGGCGGCGATGTCGTCCAGGAGAATCAATAGGCTGCCGCCCGCCATCGCGTTTATCTCCCGCTGTCAGCCTTTCTTCTTGCCTTGTTTGCGCCTGCGTTTCGCGGTGTGGTGCATTTCGGATTTGGGAAAGCGCGGTAATTTGCCGGTATCGAGGTACTCGTGAATGGTTTCCTGCGAGCGGATGAGGGCCGCTCGTTTGCCGCGCCGTGCGTACTCGTTGCTCTGGCTCGCATCGAGTACGCGCGCCTTGACGTTGTCGTACCACTGCTGGTCGAGGATATTCTGGATAGTGCGCTGGGCCTCCCGGTCGAAGATCGGGCAAAGGACCTCCACCCGGAAGTCGAGGTTACGGGTCATCAGGTCCGCCGAGCTGATCATGTAACGCGGATTGCCGCGATTGTAAAACATGTACACCCGGGGGTGTTCCAGGTAGCGGTCAACAATGCTGATGGCCTGGATATTATCGGAAATCCCTTTCACACCGGGCAGCAGTGAGCACATGCCACGGACGATCAGCCGGATTTCCACTCCCGCCTGGCTGGCCTCATACAGTTTCGCCACCAGCTCCTTGTCAACCAGGTTGTTGCACTTGAGGGTCATGCTGGCCCGGTACCCCGCCTGGGCATTGGCGATCTCGTGCTCGATCAGGCTCAACAGGCCCGGGCGCATCGAGTGCGGAGACACCAGTAACAAACGTTAGGTATGGCGCCGATAGTTGTACTGCAGAAAATCGAAGACATTGAACACATCCTTGCCGATATTCTGGTCATAGGTCAGCAGGGTGAAGTCGGTGTACAGCTGCGCCGTCTTCTCATTGAAATTGCCGGTACCCACGTGGCTGTAAAAGCGCGTGCTGATGCCCTCCCTGCGCTCTATCAGCAGCAACTTGCTGTGTACCTTGAGGCCCGGGATGCCGAATATCACGTTGATCCCGCTATCCGTCAGGCGCTGCGCCCAGCTGATATTGGCCGCCTCGTCAAAGCGCGCCGCCAACTCCACCACCGCCAGCACCCGCTTGCCGTTGTGCACGGCGTTGAGCAGTGCATCGATCACCCTGGAGTCTTTCGCGATCCGGTACAGGCAGATCTTTATCTCTGTCACCTGCGGGTCCAGGGCCGCGGTCTTGAGCAGGTCGACGACGTAATCGAAGGGGTGATAGGGGTAATAAAGCAGCACATCCTTTTCGCGGATCGCGTCGAAAATACTGTCCTGCTGCTCCAGCCGGGGTAGCCTGATAGTAGGCAGCGGCTTGAACTCGAGAAACTTCGGTCCCGCCTTGGGAAACGACATGAAATCCTTGGAATTATGGTAGCGGCCGCCTGCAATCAGGCTGTCATACTTGCCGAAGCCGAAGCGGTTAGTGAGATACTCCAGCAGGCGCGCCGGCATTTTTCCGTCGTATACCATGCGCACGGCGTCTGCCCTGCGGCGTTTCTTCAGGCTGACTGCCATCTTGTCGATCAGGGTCTGGTCGATACCCGTGTCGATAGCAAGTTCCGCGTCCCGGGAAAACTTGAAACAGAAGGCGCTGGCCTCATCTATAGGAATAACACCGCGAAACATCTGGGGCAGGCAGGCCCTGATGATATTGTCCAGTACGATGAAGACTTTGCCGCTCCCGCCCTTGCGCTTGGGTATCTCCACGAACCGCGGCAGGCGGTCGGTGGGAACCTCAACCACCGCGTAGTTGAAATTGTCGCCGGTTCTGATATCCACCGCCAGGTAGAGCGACTCATCATTGAGCGCTGGAATGGGCTGGGAGTCGCGGAGCAGGATTGGCTCCAGTTCCGGCAGCACCGTGCGGGTAAAGTAACCCTGCACCCAGGCAGCCTGGCCCGCATCGAGCTGGGATTCGTCGATAAGGTAGATGTGGCGGGACGCCATTTCCCCCAGCACCGTCAGGTAGATGCGGTCGAACTCGTGCTGCAGGTGCACCACGTTCTCCTGGATCGCAAGCAGCAAATCCTTGAACTGTTGCTTGTCGCCCCCGGCGGACATGGAGATCAGGCGGCGGACTTCCGCTACCCGCACCCGGAAAAACTCGTCCATGTTGTTGGAAAAAATACCCAGGTAGCGCAGCCGGGCCAGCAGCGGGTTGGCCTGGTCGGCGGCCTCCTGTAACACCCGCGCATTGAACGAGAGCCAGCTGAGCTCCCTCGGCATGAACAGGTCCTGGTCCAGCATATCCGCCAGGCGAATTTTGATTGGGTTGGCCATCACGTCACCGGTCACATAAATGCCCTTTTTAATCTGGTTTTTTTCAGTCGTCGAAGGCGACTTTCGCAGGCAATTTAAACTACTTCAGGTTACAACAATAGCGTGTGCCGGCAAAAACGGTCGTAATGCACAGCCCGCGGGGGGGCAGGCGAAAAAAGCCCGGCCGAAGCCGGGTGAGGTAGGGATCTGTTGCAGCCTAGGCCGCTGCCGCCGCAAAGGCTTCCGGGTAGGCCGCCTCCACCGCGCTGAAGCTGTAATCCGCCAGGCCCAGCTGGGTGAGCACCGGCTGCACGTCATCGACATTGCGGGAACGCAGGCGCTTGCGCAGCGCCGGCAGTACACCGTGGCGGTTGACCAGTTGCCAGGTGCCGGTCGCCCTGGTGCGCCTGCCCCGGGTGAAGCTGAGGGCCTCCTCGTAGGCATAGATGGCCCGCAGGGCAGCGGTCTCCGCCGGGCTGGCTGCGGCGTGGGTCCCGGCCCGCAGCTCCACCGCACGGCGATAGGCCTGCATGGCGAGTTCGGGGTGCCCGTTGCGCCTCGCGTTTTTGGCAAAGACATAGCACAGCTCGGGGTCCTTGATTCTGCTTACCAGTTCGTGCATGACTCTCTCCTCGTTCGTTCCGTCCGGCCCGGTTGGGCGACGTCCGTTGAAACTGGCAGGAATGATAGGCTTCCGGGATATTAGGGGCATGGCCTGGCGCGCCAACAGCATGGCCAGCGGCGCCAGACCCGGAAACTATTCTAGAATTGACATTAAATAGTTGCGGCTTCTCGCGGATTTTCATGCAAAAAAAAGCCCGCACCACAGGTCATGTATTGCGGGCCAATAGCCATATGTTTCGGGGCAGAAACACAGGCCAGGGGACGTGTTCGCACGCCCGGGGAGGGCGTGCACTGATGAAGATAGCCGAGCGTGGGAAGAACGCAAATTTTTCCCGAAAAAATGTGAGCCGCCACCCGAATTCGTACCCGGCGGTGGCCGGGTGCCCCCCTATAGCTCGCGGCCCAGACCGGCGGTACAGCTGCAGAGCCGCCGGCGCTTTTGGCTATGAAAGGAAGATGGCTTCAATGCTGGCGGGGAGCGGCGCGCACACCCTCGCGGTACTCGGCCGGGGCGACACCGGTCCAGCGCTTGAAGGCCCGGGAAAACGTGCTGGGCTCGGAGAAGCCCAGCAGGTAGGCGGTCTCAACGACCGAGCGACCCGAATTGCTCAAATACTTATGCGCAAGCTGCATGCGCGAGTCCTGCAGCAGGTCCATGAAGCTGGTACCCTCCTCACGCAGTTTGCGCTGTAAAGTGCGGTTGCTGACGTGAAGGGCGCTGGCGATCTGTTGCTGGCTGGGCGGTCCGTCGGGCAATCTCTCTACAATCTTGTCCACGACCTCCTTGGTGGTGGACTTCCCCGCGAAGCTGTCCAGGTAGGCCTGGGTATGCTCATCGTTGATCCGCGCCAGCAGCGGGTCGCCGGTCACCAGCGGCTCCATGATATCGGCGCGGGCCCAGCTGATGCGTGTGGTGTCGGCAGCAAACGCCACCCGGCTCGCCAGCTGGTATTCCCAGCGCTCCGGTTGCGCGGGCCGCGGCCGCTGCATCAGGACATGCACCGGCGCCAGGAATTCTCCCAGGGTGAGCCGGCACATGCGAGTGATGATGCCGACGGCGTAGTCCTGGCTGGCGGGCACAATGCCGCCGGCCCGCGGGTCCATGCCAAGCTCCAGGTGGATGGTGTCGACCTCCTCCTGCAACTGCAGCTCGATTGCGGTACTCACCAGGCGACCAAACCGCTGCAGGCGCAATAGGCCGTCATACACCGTATCACTGGCCAGCCAAGCGAGGCCCAGGCTATGCAGGACCTGGGGTTGCAGGTGCTCGGCGGCGAGCAGGCCAAAGGCCTCGTCGCCGCTGGCCGCCACGGCGCTTTCCAACAGGCGATTGAAGTCCGCCTGGCTGACCCGCCAGTCCGGATTGGCGCCCCTGGCCAGGTCTATACCTGCCGCCTCGGCCACCGCCAGGGGGTCGATACCGAGCCGGCGCAAGACCTGCGCCACCGGGACGATGAAGGTGCCCAGCAGCGAATGCTCGCCCTTTGCGCGGATACTCATGCCCGCCGACTTCCCCCGCCAGAAAAACACGAATATACCATCGTGAACTGCCTCAACCGTAAAACCAGTAGGCGACCGCTATCGAGGCGCTGATACCGGCGACATCCGCGGTCAGGCCGCAGGCCAGTGCGTGGCGGCCGTGGCGAATACCCACGGCCCCGAAATACACCGCGAGCACGTAGAAAGTGGTTTCCGTGGAGCCCTGCATGGTGGCGGCGAGACGTCCCTGGAACGAATCCACACCGAAGGTATTCATGGTATCGATCATCATGGCCCTGGCACCCGATCCCGACAAGGGCTTCATCAGGGCTGTGGGCATGGCATCTACCCAGCGCCCATCCCAGCCGCCCAGCGCCACCAGGTCCCGCAGGCCGCTCATGACGATATCCATGGCGCCGCTGGCGCGCAGCACGCCGATTGCCGCGAGCATTGCCACCAGGTAGGGAATGATGCCGATCGCGGTTTCAAAGCCCTGCCGCGCCCCCTCGATGAAGGTGTCGTAAACATTCACCGAGCGCCGGTGCGCCACCAGGAGAAAGAGCAGGATAAGGGCCATGATCAGCAGATTGCTCAGCAGGCTGGACTGGCGCTGCAGCTCATCGGCGCCGAGCGTCGCAAACCATCCGACCAGCGCCAGCAGCAAGGCAAACGCAGCGCCGAAGTAGATCAGCACGATCGTGTTCGCCAGATTTATGCGCTGCACCCAGGCGGTGACCAGCAGGCCGGCCAGGGTAGAGCAGCAGGTGGCCAGGAGTATCGGGATGAACACCGACGCCGGATCCGGCGCACCCATTTGCGCGCGGTACAGCAGGATCGTCATGGGAAACACGGTGACGCCGGAGGTGTTCAGCACCAGGAACAGGATCTGCGCATTGCTGGCCACTTCCGGGGTCGGGTTGAGCGACTGCAAATCCTTCATCGCCTTGATGCCCAGCGGGGTCGCGGCATTGTCCAGCCCCAGCGCATTGGCCGCCAGGTTGAGCGTCATGGATGAGATGGCGGGATGACCTGCCGGCACCCCCGGCATCAGGCGGGTGAACAGGGGCGACAGCGCCCTGGCCAGCCGGTCGATCAACCCGCTGGCCTCC
>JBFZEF010000083.1:0-4260 GCA_041307045.1 Halioglobus sp. | reverse complement strand
CCTGCTCAACATGGTTCTGGCGCAGCTGGATGACGCCCCGCCATTGAGCTATGCCAGCAGCTCCGAGTGGTCAGCCGGCCGGACCCCGGCGATCCTGCAGCGGCTCATGAGCGGTGACCTGTCGGACCTGGTGTGGAAAAAAGTGACCAAGACGCTGCGCATCAGCTACCTGAAAACCGGTGATCCCAACTATGAGTTTGCCCTGTACCACATCAAGGCGGGCGGCAGGATTCCGGAGCACACCCACCGCGGTCCGGAAATGACCCTGGTGCTCGAGGGCGGCTTCTCCGATGCGGACGGCAGCTATCACCAGGGCGACTTCCTGTTGCGCCAACCCGGTGATATTCATGCCCCCACGGCGGTGCAATCAGAAGATTGCATCTGCCTGGCGGTACTGGATTCACCGCTGAAGTTCACCGGCTGGCCCTATCGCTGGATGAATCCCTTCCTGCAGTTGCAGGCCACCTGAGGCCCTGTTTATCCCCCCCCACCCCCCCATTCCCGGGGGTGGGGGCGTTAAAAACCCCTCACCCTACAGGCAGCCGGCTCCGTTCCGCTGCATTCACGCCAAGCGCCCGCTGTGCTACAGTCTGCCGCCGCCCGCCTCCCGCAAAGGCAGGTCGCGGCAGCTTTGCCGCTGACACTGCCCGTAGCGACCCGCGGTAGCAGCGCTGCTCGAAACAGCTGGCCAAACTAAAAAATACTCGGTTACGGGGGTAAACACCGCAATGCGCATCGCCATTCCCAAGGAAAGTCACCCGGGCGAAAACCGGGTCCCCATTACCCCTGAATCCGCCAAGAAGCTTTGCCGCATGGGCGCGGAGCTGGTCGTGGAGGCGGGCCTGGGCACCGGATCCGGCTTTACCGACGCTGAATACGTGGAGGCGGGAGCGACCGTCTCCGCCGATCGCGATGGCATGTTCCGCAGTGCAGACGTGCTGCTGCGGCTGCGCAAGCCCGCGCTGGATGAAGTCAGGTTGATGCAGCGCGGCTGTATCCACATCAGCTACCTCGACCCGTTCAATGAGCGCGAACTGGTCCTCGCGCTCAAGCAAGCGGGGGTGACCGCCATCAGCATGGAAATGATCCCCCGCACCACCCGCAGCCAGAAGATGGATGCCCTGAGTTCCCAGGCCAACCTGGCCGGGTACGTGATGGTGTTGCTGGCCGCCTCCCACCTGCCTCGTATCTTCCCGATGATGATGACCCCTGCCGGCACCCTGAAGCCGGCCAATGTGTTTGTCATAGGCGCCGGTGTCGCCGGCCTCCAGGCCATCGCCACCGCCAAGCGCCTGGGCGCCCGGGTCACCGCCTTCGACACCCGTCCCGTGGTAGCCGAGCAGGTGCGCTCCCTGGGCGCCAAGTTCCTCGAGATCGACCTGGGTGAAACCGGCCAGACCGCTGCCGGCTATGCCCTGGAGCTGACACCCGAGCAGATCGCCAAGCAGCGCCAGGCCCAGAAAGACGTGATCGCCAAGTCCGACGTGGTGATCACCACCGCCCAGGTGTTTGGCCGCAAGCCGCCGGTGCTGGTTACCCGGGACATGGTGGAGGGCATGGCCCCGGGCTCGGTGATCGTCGATATGGCGGCGGAGACCGGTGGCAACGTCGAGGGCTCGGTGCCCGATGCGATCGTTACGGTTGGCGGGGTTACTATCATCGGCAAGGCTAACCTGGCCGGGGAAGTGGCGCGTCATGCCAGCCAGATGTATTCGGCCAACCTGTTCAACCTGGTGGAGGACAACTGGAACCAGGAACAGAAGCAGTTCGTAGTGGATTTTGAGGATGACATCCTGCCCGGCTGCATCATTACCCACGGCGGCGAAGTGGTGAACGAGACCATCAAGAAAATTATTGAAGGGGGTGCGTAGCATGATTTCGGCAACAGTTTTCCTGACATTTATCCTTATGCTGACCATCTTCCTGGGCTTTGAGCTGATCAATAAGGTGCCGGCGACCCTGCACACCCCATTGATGTCCGGCGCCAACGCCATATCCGGAATCACCCTGGTGGGCGCCCTCAGCCTGGCCGGAACCGGTCGCCATGACCTGGCCAACTGGATGAGCGTCGCCGCCGTGGCACTGGCCACCATCAACGTGGTGGGCGGCTATCTGGTGACCGACCGCATGCTCGCCATGTTCAGGAAGAAGGGGAGTTGAACGCCATGGACAGCCTGATTCAATACAGTTATATCGTGGCGGCCGCCCTGTTTATTTTCGGCCTGAAACAGCTCGGCTCTCCCGCCACTGCCCGCCGGGGCAATGGCCTTTCCGCTATCGCCATGCTGCTGGCGGTAGTGGCCGGGCTGCTGGACCAGGGCATCGTCGAGTACCAGTGGATCCTGCTGGGTATCGTGGTGGGCACGGTCATCGGCGCCGCCGCCGCCCGCCTGGTGCAGATGACCGCCATGCCCGAGATGGTCGCCCTGTTCAACGGCTTCGGCGGTCTCGCCAGCCTGCTGGTGGGCTGGGCGGCCCTGGCTCCCGGATCCGCCACCTTCACCCTGGTGACCATCATCCTGTCGATCCTGATCGGCGGCGTAACCTTCACCGGGAGCCTGATTGCCTATGGCAAGCTCAGTGAACGCATTGGCAGCGGCGCCGTGCTGTTCAGCGGCCAGCAGGTGGTCAACAGCCTGATCGTGCTGGGCATCCTGGCCGGCTCCGTGATGTTCTGCCTGCAGCCTGCAAACCACTTCTGGTTGTACCTGGTGGTGGCCCTGTCACTGGTATTCGGCGTGATGGCGGTCATACCCATCGGCGGTGCCGATATGCCGGTGGTAATTTCCCTGTTGAACTCCTACTCCGGCCTCGCGGCCTGCGCCGCGGGTTTTGCCGTAAACAACAATATCCTGATCGTGGCCGGCGCACTGGTCGGCGCCTCCGGTATCATCCTCACCCAGATCATGTGCAAGGCGATGAACCGTTCCCTCGCCAACGTCCTGTTCAGTGGCTTTGGCAGCGGCAAGGTTGAACAGACCGCCGTTGAGGGCGAAATCAAGCCGATCAGCGCCGAGGATGCCTACTATATCCTGGAGGCCGCCAGCAACGTGGCGATCATCCCCGGCTACGGCATGGCGGTGGCGCAGGCCCAGCACGTGGTCAAGGAACTGGCTGAACTGCTGGAGCGCAATGGCGCCGAGGTGAATTTCGGGATCCACCCGGTGGCGGGCCGGATGCCGGGCCATATGAACGTGCTGCTGGCGGAGGCCGATGTGCCCTACGAGCAGTTGCTCGAGATGGACGATATCAATCCCCGCATGGAAAACGTCGACGTCGCCATCGTGATCGGCGCCAACGACGTGGTCAACCCGGCGGCCCGGGAAAACGAGGGCTCGCCCATCTACGGCATGCCGGTGATCAACGTCGACAAGGCCAGGACCGTGTTCGTGCTCAAGCGCTCCATGGCCTCGGGCTTTGCCGGGATCGAGAACCCGCTGTTCTACAAGGACAACACGCGGATGCTGTTCGGCGACGCCAAGGAGTCCATTGGCAACCTGGTCCGCGAATTTAGCGTGTAGCCGATCTTTGCACAGGCAGCGCCGGCCCTCGTGCCGGCGTTGTCGTTTCCGGGGGCCGGTTCAGGATGTCGTGCCGTGAGCCGCTTATGGCCGGCATTGCCAGCACTATGAGCCGGATCAATGATTTACCGCGCTGGACAGGCTAGCTTTAGGTTTTAAGCTGGGGCACAGCCCGCCACAGGAGTGATTATGGCCGCCAAAAAACCCCGAACCACCAGCAAGCCAGCGCGCGCGGCCAGCAAGGCCCCGCGCAGGAAAAAACCTGCTGCCGCCCCCAAGCCCGTGCGTAAGGCCGCTGCCAAGGCAGGACCCGGTTACACCCGGGCTGCCTGGGAGCGCCCGGCGCCTCCCGCGGCCCTGCGGCCCGAGGAGCGGCCGCCCCTGCTCAAGGCCCTCTACGCCGAGCACCGCCATATCGCCAGCGTCATGCAGTTGTTCAGCGAGCAGCTCAAGGCCATAGCGGCGGGGGAGCTGGTGGATACCCATGTAGTGTACGAGATCATGGATTACATGGTCACCTGGCCGGACCGCTTCCACCATCCGCGGGAGGATCTCATCTACGGCCGGGTCGCGGAGCTTGATGCCGGCGCGGCCGATAACGTGGACAGCCTGCAGCGTGACCACGACTACATGGCGAAAAAAGGGCAGGAAGTGCTGCGTAACATCCAGCAGTGGCGCGACGGCGAGGTATCCGGTGAGGTCCTGGTAAAGAGTGGCCGCGCCTATATCGACCACATGT
>JBFZEF010000081.1:0-16636 GCA_041307045.1 Halioglobus sp. | reverse complement strand
GATTCCAGATGGCCTCCAGCCCTGACTGGGGGAGGGGAAAGGGCACACCCGGGTAACTGCCCTTGATTTTCTGCCCATCCGCGACCAGGGTGGCGCCGGTGGCATTCTTAAGGGTGTTGGCATAGTACCAGTCCGGCCGGGTGGCGCCCCGGTGCGAGGGGTAGACATGCATCTCCCAGCCATCGGCGCCGTACTTCTCGAACATGGCGATGGTGCCCGCCGTCAGGTAGCGGGTGTATTGCTTCCAGTTGTCGTTGTTGATGATGTACAGGGGCGCTTCATCGGCGTAGGGGTTGATGTAGTTGTCCGAGCCGGCAACGAAACCGGCTGGCACCGGGGTGCCGTTGGGGTTCCAGGCGGGAATGCTGCCGTCGGCGTTGCCGGCCATCTCGGCGCCCATGGGGGTCAGGGCCCTGCCCAGCTGGGCGGCCTGTTCCGGGGAGACGGCGGCGAGGGTATCTCCCGCCGCCAGGGCAACCAGTGCGAGGGTTAGCGCGAGTCGCTTGTGCATACAGGGCGGTAATCCTTTATTGGCGTTATTGTCATTGTCGCAGGGCAATTTAGATGATCTCGCGGCTGCGCGCCAGAGCGCCCGCTGGGGCGTTGACAGGGTGCGAGCTCGTGACCCACAGGAGGCGCTAGCCGGGCAAGTTGGCGCCGCGATAGGCAAGTGCCTCGCCGATGTGTTCACAGCTGCAGTCCGGGCTGGCGGCGAGGTCGGCGATGGTGCGGGCAACGCGCAGGGTGCGGTGGATGGCCCGGCCCGACAGGCTCATCTGCAGGGCGGCGGACTCCAGGAAGCTTCTCTGTGCCCGGCCCAGCTGGCAGATCCCGGCCAGTCGATCCGGCGGGATTCGGGCATTGGCGCAACCCTGACGCTGCTCCTGGATACGACGGCTGTGGCAGACCCTGGAGCGGACCGTGCTGGACGCTTCATTGCCGCACCCGGGATCCAGCAGCTGCGCCGGCGGCAGGCGATAGACGCCCACGTGCAGGTCGATTCGGTCCAGCAGCGGGCCGGAAACGCGTCCCCGGTAGCGCTGGATCTGCTCGGGCGTGCAGCGGCAGGCGCGATCCGGGTCGCCCAGGTAGCCGCAGGGGCAGGGGTTCATGGCCGCGACCAGCTGGAACCGGGCGGGGTAGCGGGTGCGGTGACTGGCGCGCGACAGGGTGATTTCGCCACTCTCCATGGGCTCGCGCAGCACCTCGAGGCTGTGGCGACTGAATTCCGCCAGCTCATCCAGGAACAGCACACCGCCATGGGCCAGGGAGATTTCCCCCGGCCGCGGTTTGCTGCCGCCACCGGCCAGGGCGGCGGCCGTGGCCGTGTGGTGGGGGGCGCGGAACGGGCGGCGAAAATACTCGCTGCTGTCGGTGGGATCGAAAAAATTGCGCAGTGCCAGCAGGGTGAGCGCCTCTTCCGGGCTGGGGGGCGGCAGGATGCCGGGCAGGCGGCTGGCAAGCAGGGTCTTGCCGGTGCCGGGAGGGCCCACCAGCAGCAGGTCGTGGTTGCCGCTGGCGGCGATTTCCAGTGCCCGGCGCGCCCACTGCTGGCCTGCGACATCCCGCAGGTCGGGATAGGCGCAGTCACGGCCGGCGAGGGCTGGCGCGCGCTGACTGATCGGGCGGCTGCCGTTGAGATGGGCGCAGAGGGTGAGCAGGTCCCCTGCCGGTATGACCCGGCTGTCGGGAGCGAGCGCCGCCAGCGCTGCGCTGTCGGCGGGCACCACCAGCTGGCGACCGGCCCGGCTGGAGGCGCTGGCCGCCGGAATCGCGCCCGGTACCGCCCGCAGGCTGCCATCCAGGGCCAGCTCTCCGAGAAACTCGTGGCGTTCCAGCGCAAGGGTTGGAACCTGGCCGGACGCGGTGAGTATGCCCAGGGCGATGGGCAGATCGAAACGGCCGCCCTCCTTGGGCAGATCGGCGGGGGCCAGGTTGATGGTGATGCGACGGTCGGGGAAGCGGAAGTGTGAGTTGAGGATTGCGCTGCGAACCCGGTCCTTGCTTTCCCGCACTGCGGTTTCCGGCATGCCGACAATGTGGAATGCGGGGAGCCCGTTCGACAGGTGGGTTTCCACCCGCACCAGCGGCGCCTCCATGCCGGCCACCGCCCTGCTGTAAACCACTGATAATTCCATCGCCCATCCTTGAGCTGTGTGGTCCGGCGCCCGCGCGCGCCGGCGCGGCTAGCCTTCTCTGGAAAGGGTTTCCAATTCCCTGGTCAGTTCTTCCAGCTCCGCTTCCAGCGCGACCACCCTGGCGCGGGTGCGCTCGAGTATCGCAGCCTGGGCGTCGAACTCCTCCCGGCTCACCACGTCCAGTCTGGACAGCGCCGTGCGCGCGAGGGCGCGCACGCTCTTGTCGACCTCGCCCTTGATGCCGGAGGAGCTCACCAGCTCATTCACGTGTTGGAAAATGTCCCAGGGGGGTGGGGTTTTTCGGGTCATGTCGGTCGCCGTTGCCTGCAGAACTTCGGTGGCGGGGAGTTTAGAGCAATTCCCCCGAGCGGCACAGCTCGCCCGCGTGCGCTATTTTGGTTCATTGCGCCAATATGGTGCGCAAACACTGCCCCGCCACGGGGCCAGGGCTGCGCCATGAGCCGGCCCGAAAGTTGTTAACTGTTTGTTTCAAAACAAATTAACTGTGCTTGGCACACGCTGTGCAAAAAGCAACGTACCAGAATTGGTACCGCGTGCTGAATGTGCCCGCAACAGCTTGTCGCGCTGCATGTTCTGAACTTTCGAGACAAACCATGGAGATAGGAAACATGATGAACAAGAAACTGCTTACCGCTGCCCTCGCCGCCACCCTGCTGTCCGGCGCCGGCTATTCCCAGGCCGAGGATGAGTTCGCGATCAGCGGCAACGTTGCGCTCACCAGTGACTACCGCTTCCGCGGCATCTCCCAGTCCGACGAGTCGGCGGCCATCCAGGGCGGCTTTGACGCCTCGTTCGCACCCGGCTTCTACATCGGCACCTGGGGTTCCAGCGTTGATTTCAACAATGCCGAGGATTACGACGGCAGTCTCGAGCTCGACTACTACGGTGGCTGGAGAAGCGCCATTGGCGATACCGACTTCGGTGTCGACGTGGGCTATATCTACTACGACTACCCCGGTGACGACGGCGCTGACGGCGACTACCAGGAGTTCAAGGTGGCCGGCAGCTGGAAGACCCTGGCCCTCAGTGTCAACTATTCCGACGATTACTACGCCGGGACGGACGAGTTCTGGTACCTCGCTGCGGACTACAGCCATGCGTTTACCGACAGCCTCACCCTGGGCCTGCATGCGGGTTATAACCTGCTGGAAGAGGGTGAAGGATTCCTCTCTTCCGATGAAGACAACTACACGGACTACTCGGTCAAGTTGACCTATACCGTGGCAGGTGTCGGCCTGTCCGTGGCCTGGGTCGGAACCACACTGGATGAAGATGACGTGTTTGGCACCGACTGGGCTGACGACACAGCGGTGTTCACCATCAGCAAGAGCATGTAATCACCAGCGAGAGCCGGCCGTGGAAACGGCCGGCTCCATTTCAGGAGAACTGTATGAAGTTAATCACGGCTATTGTTAAGCCATTCAAGTTGGATGATGTGCGTGAGGCGCTGTCGGAAATTGGCGTCCAGGGCATCACTGTCACCGAGGTCAAGGGCTTCGGTCGCCAGAAAGGCCATACCGAGTTGTACCGCGGCGCTGAATACGTTGTCGACTTCCTGCCCAAGGTGAAGATCGAGGTGGCAGTTGCCGATGGCGTGGTGGAGCAGACCCTCGAGGCGATCACCAAGGCCGCCAATACCGGCAAGATCGGTGATGGCAAGGTGTTCGTTACCGCCCTGGAGCAGGTGATCCGTATTCGCACCGGTGAGACCGGCGAAGCCGCCATTTAACCCCAAGACACTGTTATTAGAGAGTATTCCCATGGAAAACACTATCTTTGAATTACAGTACGCCCTCGACACCTTTTATTTCCTGGTGATGGGCGCACTGGTCATGTGGATGGCGGCGGGCTTCGCAATGCTGGAATCCGGGCTCGTCCGCGCCAAGAACACCACTGAAATCCTGCTCAAGAACATCTCCCTGTATGCGGTCGCCTGTACGATGTACATGATTTGCGGTTACACGATCATGTACGGCACGGCGGAGTGGTTTCTCTCCGGCATCGCCGTCGACGGCGTGACCGGTGCCGAAACGCCTCGCACCTATTCCCAATCGGCTGACTTCTTCTTCCAGGTGGTTTTCGTGGCGACCGCCATGTCCATCGTATCCGGCGCAGTGGCCGAGCGCATGAAGCTCTGGGCTTTCCTGCTGTTCGCGGTGGTCATGACCGGGTTCATCTACCCGATGGAAGGCTCCTGGACCTGGAACAAGCAGCCTGTGTTCGGCATGTATACCCTCGCGGACCTGGGCTTCTCGGACTTCGCGGGCTCCGGCATCGTGCACCTGGCGGGTGCCTCCGCCGCCCTGGCGGGCGTACTGCTGCTCGGCGCGCGCAAGGGCAAATACGGCCCCAGCGGCCAGATCAATGCGATTCCCGGCGCCAACCTGCCGATGGCGACCCTCGGAACCTTCATCCTGTGGTTGGGGTGGTTCGGTTTCAACGGTGGTTCGGTGCTGGCTACCGCCAACGTCGAGAAAGCCAACCTGGTGGCCGTGGTGTTCATGAACACCAACGCGGCGGCAGCCGGTGGCCTGATCTCCGCCCTGATCCTCGCCCGCCTGATGTTCGGCAAGGCCGACCTGACCATGGCCCTTAACGGCGCCCTGGCCGGGCTGGTGACCATCACCGCCGAGCCCTCCACCCCGACAGCCCTGCAGGCAACCCTGTTTGGCGCGATCGGCGGCGTGCTCGTGGTGCTCGCCATCCTGGGCATCGACAAGATGAAGATCGACGACCCCGTGGGTGCGATTTCCGTGCACGGGGTGTGCGGCTTCCTCGGCCTGATGATCGTGCCTATCACCAACTCCGCCGTCTCTTTCAGCGGCCAGTTCATCGGCGCCCTGACCATCTTCGGCTGGGTCTTCGGGGTCAGCCTGGTTGTGTGGGCCATCCTCAAGGCGGTTATCGGTATCCGCGTCAGCGAGGAGGAAGAGTACGAGGGTACAGACCTGTCGGAGTGCGGCATGGAAGCCTACCCCGAGTTCACTACCAAGTAATTGCAGCTTTGCGGGCGCATCTCACGATGCGTACTTTTGGGGCCCATTGGGCCCCTTTTTTTGGTCTTGCCATTTCACCTCGACCCACCATAATAGCGGTTGCCAAATTGCTGGAGCCATACCGGGATGAAACTCATCACTGCCATTATCAAGCCCTTCAGGATGGACGATGTGCGCTCGGCCCTGTCCGACATCGGGGTGCAGGGAATAACCTCCACCGAGGTCAAGGGATTCGGGCGCCAAAAAGGCCACACCGAGCTTTATCGCGGGGCGGAGTACGTGGTGGATTTCCTGCCCAAGGTCAAGCTGGAGATCGCCGTCGCCGATGACAAGGTTGAAGCAACCATCGAGGCGATCATCAAGGCGGCCGGCACCGGCAAGATTGGCGACGGCAAGATTTTTGTCACGCCGCTGGAGCAGGTCATCCGCATCCGCACCGGTGAAACCGGCGAGGATGCCATTTAATTACCCCCCGCTCGCGGTGATATCGGCTATGGCCTGTGGCAGTTGTCGCAGGTTGCTGATTTCCCCGCTCGGTCGGGGCCCTTCCGGCCAGTCCTTCCCGCGGGAATTCATCCACACCGTATGCATGCCCACCGCGCGTGCGCCGGCGATATCATGCGCTGGATCGTCGCCGACGTGGACGACGTTGTGGGCGGCTACACCGGTCCGCGCAAGCGCAGCCTTGAACATGTCCGGATGGGGCTTGCTGGCCCCGATGTCCTCTGCCAGGAAGGCAAAGTCGAAGTAATCCCCGGCGTCGGTCTTGTAGACATCGGCATTGCCGTTGGTAAGCGCGCCCAGGGTATAGCTTGCGGCGAGTAACTCAAGGACTGCAAGGGCCTCCTCGTACAGTCGCACCTGCTGGCGCTGCGCGAGGAACAGGGCAAAGGCCTGCTCGGCGCCGCTGCGCGACGCCTGCTCCGAATACCCCGCCGCGCGCTGCAACTCATACAGCGTCTGGATGCGAATCCGGCTGACGTGGTGGACCAGATGGGGGTGGCGCCGCCACACCGACTGCTTGAATTCCCACAGCGCGTCATGGTCCATGGCGTCGACGGCGCCGGGGCGGTGTTGCAACAACCAGTCCTGTTGCGCCTGCTCGGCGCGCAGCAGCGCCGGTTCCACATCCCACAGGGTGTTGTCGAGATCGAAGGTAATAACCTTGATAGCCATGTCGCCCTCGTGGCCGGCTCAGCCCTTGTCGCGGCGTCTGGCGCGGGGATGGGCCGCGTCGTACACCTTGGCCAGGTGCTGAAAGTCCAGGTGGGTATAGATCTGGGTGGTGGAGATGTTGGCGTGGCCCAGCAGCTCCTGCACCGCCCGCAGGTCGCCGCTGGATTCCAGCAAATGGCTGGCGAATGAGTGGCGCAGCATATGGGGGTGCACGTCCTGGTGCATGCCCGCCTTGCGCCCCTGCAATTTCAGCCGCGCCTGGATGCTGCGGGGGCTGATGCGCCGCCCCTGGTTGCTGGTAAACAGGGCCGCCCCGCTGTCCTCGTCCGCGGCGACCGCCGGCCTGACCTCCAGCCAGCGCCGGATGGCCGCCAGCGCGACGGAGCCGATCGGTACGGTGCGGGTCTTGTTGCCCTTGCCGGTCACCGTCAGCAGGCGGGAGTGGGAATCGATATCGCCTGTGTCGATGGCCGCTAATTCCGCCAGGCGCAGGCCGGACGAGTAAAACAACTCCGCGATCGCGCGGTCACGCCTGGCGGTCAGGGAGTCCTCCTGGAAGGACAGAAATTTGTTTACCTGGTCGGCATCCAGGGTCTTGGGCAGCCTGCGCGGTTTGCGCGGCGCCTGCACGCTGGCCGCCGGATTGCGTGGCCGGCCCTGTTCCCTGCCCAGGTAGTTGAAAAACGAGCGCGTGGCGGACAGGCTGCGCTGGATGCTGCTGCCGGCAAGTCCGCGCCGGTGCAGCTGGCTTGCCCACTGGCGGATGTCCGCCTCGACGATATTGCCCGGGGTGGTACGGCCCTGTTCAATGCAGTGGCGCTGCAGCGTCAGGAGATCATGTCGATAAGCGTCCAGGGTATGGCGGGATAGCTGGCGCACATCTCGCAGGTAGAGCAGGAATCGCTCGATGGCCCCTGCCAGTTCGCAGCTGGTGGCGTCCGCTGCGGGAGCGGGCTCCCCGGGCGGCGTCGCTGCGGTCACCACCTGGTCACGTGCCGGTCCGGGTGAGGCGCGGCAGCAGGCGGATGATCACCTCGGCGATATGCGAAAGAAACAGGGTGCCCATGGTGCTGGTGTAGCGTCCGGCATCGGTGCTGCCTACCGCGATCAGGCCCACCAGTGCGCCATCGGTCAGCGGCATGATCGCCGCCGAGCCGCCCTGCAGGAAGTGGTGTGCGCCGCCCTCGGGCGTGAACAGGTAGTCGAACTCCTCCTTGCGCAGTGCCCCGCAAACCGCCTTGCGGCCACTGAACAGTGCGCCGATATGGGCCTTGGCGTCGGCCAGGGCGTCGACCCGGTAGTCACCGGCGGCGGGCTCATCGCCGAACAGTATCATGCTGGCGAACTCCACCTCGAAACCGCTGTTCATGGAATCCATGAATGCGTTGTATAGCCCGGCGACGGAGTCGGCCTCCAGCAGTTTGATGACCAGTGCGCGGGTCTGCTCAAACAACTTGTCGTTGTCGCGAGCGTGGGTGGTAAGGGTCTTGAGGCGATGGCGAATATCGACGTTGCGTTCGCGCAGTACGCTCACCTGTTTTTCAACCAGTGACACGGCGCTGCCGGAGGCGTGAGAGACATGCAAATGATCCAGCAGGTCGGGATTGCGCTGGAGGAAATCGCTATGGTCCTTGAGGTACTCCCGCACGGCCTCATCGTCGAGTGCGCTGGAGTTTGACCCGGCGGCTTTCGCCGCCGTGCGAGTTTTCTTGCCCACGGCGGGCGTGGCGCGCGCCTTGTCTTTGCTGGCTGACATGGATTCCCCTGGCCTGTTATGCCGCTGCAAGCGCGGCTTCAGATTCTTATACTGCCCTCGAACACCACCGCGGTGGGTCCGGTCATTATCACGGGCTGCCCCTGGCCGGCCCACGATATCGAGAGCTTACCCCCCGGCAGCTCAACTGTCACTAAGTCGCGCAGCCAGCCCCGCGTGATGCCGTACACCGCGGCCGCGCAGGCGCCGGTGCCGCATGCCAGGGTTTCGCCGACTCCGCGCTCGAACACCCGCAGCCTGATCGCATGTTCCGATACCACTTGCATGAAGCCCACGTTGACCCGCCGTGGAAAGTCCGGATGCGCCTCCAGCAACGGGCCCAACTCTGTCACTGGCGCATCCGCGGTGCTCTCAACCCTCAGCACCGCGTGGGGGTTACCCATGGACAGGACCCCGACTTCCAGGGTCCTGCCATCCGCCCGCAGCGGATAGCTGGCGGCGCGGGCGGCGGCCCTGAACGGGATCGCGTCAGGTTCGAATTCCGGCACGCCCATGTTCACTTCGACATCCTGGCGATTGCGCATGCGCAGCTCGATGACGCCCGCGGCTGTCTCCACGCTGATCACGCGCTTGTTGGTGAGCTTTTTCTCAAGCACGAAGCGGGCGAAACAGCGTGCGCCGTTGCCGCACTGCTCCACCTCGTTGCCGTCGGCGTTATAGATCCGGTAGCCGAAATCCACCTGGGGATTGCTCGGCGCCTCCACCACCAGGACCTGGTCGCAGCCCACGCCGAAGTGCCGGTCCGCGAGCAGTCGCACGTCCCGCGGCCGCAGCTTGTAGCGCTGGCTGATCAGGTCGATGACCACAAAGTCGTTGCCGGCGCCGTGCATCTTGGTGAATTTCAGCAGCATTGTTACTACCCGAGGCCCCGCCTAGGCAGGCAGGCATTTTTCTGTGCGCATGATATCAGCAATCGTCTCCCGTTCGCGCACCAGGTAAACCCGGTCCCCGTCGACCATCAGTTCGGGGGCGCGGCCGCGGCTGTTGTAATTTGAACTCATGCTGAAGCCGTAGGCGCCGGCGCCGAAAACTGCCAGCAGGTCCCCCGGGGCAATACTCAGCTCGCGATCCTTGCCGAGGAAATCCGCGGTCTCGCAGACCGGACCGACCACGTCCCAGCGCGCGGTTTGCGCCGCGCCGCCCCGCTCCACGGGCTGGATGTCGAGCCAGGCCTGGTACAGCGCCGGGCGGATCATGTCGTTCATGGCGGCATCCACCAGGGCGAAATTGCGCTCCGCGGTGGGCTTGAGGTACTCGACCCGGGTGACCAGCAGACCGGCGTTGGCAGCGATGGAGCGGCCGGGTTCGAACATCAGGGCCAGCCGGCGCGAACCCAGTTCCCGCCGGATCGCCGCGATGTAAGCGCCGATGGAAGGGGGTGTTTCATCCCGGTAGCGCACACCGAGGCCGCCGCCGAGATCGAGGTGGCGGATGCTGATGCCGATTTCCTCCAGGCTGTCGACCAGTGCCAGCAGGCGGCGCAGGGCGTCAAGGAAGGGGCTCAGCTCGGTCAGTTGGGAGCCGATGTGGCAGTCCAGGCCCACCACGGCCACATGGCTGAGCTGGGCCGCGCGGCGGTAAACCCGCAGTGCGTCCTCCACGCTGACGCCGAACTTGTTTTCGCGCAGTCCGGTGGAGATGTAGGGGTGGGTCCGGGCGTCCACGTCGGGGTTGACCCTGACGGAGACCGGAGCGACCACATCCATCTCCCGGGCCACCGTGTTGAGCACTTCCAGCTCGGCGGCGGATTCCAGGTTGAAGCAGTGAATGCCCAGCTCCAGCGCCCGGGCCATTTCCCCCGGTTTTTTGCCGACCCCCGAGAAGACGATTTTCGCCGGATCGCCGCCGGCGGCGATCACCCGTTCCAGCTCGCCGCTGGAGACGATGTCAAAGCCCGCCCCCAGCCGCGCGAGCACGTTGAGTACCGCCAGGTTCGAGTTGGCCTTGACCGCGTAGCAAACGAGGTGCTCGCAGCCTGCCAGCGCCTGCCGGTATTCGCCGAAGGCCGCTTCCAGCGCGGCGCGGGAATAGATATAGCAGGGCGTGCCATGAGCGGCGGCAATCACACTGACTGCCGCATCCTCGGCATACAGGCTGTCGCCCCGATAGGAAAAATAGTCCATGGCAGCTACTCGTCAGGGCGTGGTGGCGGCTGCCGGGGCTGTTGCAGCAGGCGCCGGGGCCACAGGCGCGCTGGCCTCCTCGGGCAGGTACAGGGGGCCCATCTGCCCGCAGCCGGCCAGCAGCAGTGCGGCGGCAAGTGCGAGCATGGCGGCTGGGAAATGCATGAGTCCGGCTCCATTGCGGCAAGCGGGGGATTATACCGTTCGCTAGTAAGCGGTGCGAGCAGCGCCTATCATTGAATTTTCCCCGTTTGTTGGAGTCGGGAGCGATGGCGTGAACACTGTTTATCGAGGGGCACCGCTGCTGGCATGGCTGGCGGGCTGTGCGCTGCCGCTGGCCGCTGCCGAACCCCTGTATGTAAAGAACCTCAGCCCGGTCACGGGCCTGTTCGGCCTGCCCTCCCAGCGCTCCGCCTCGAGCCAGGATCCAGGTAGCCTTGGCCTCGCCCTGCACAGCAGCGTGGCCAACAACTATGTGCTCGATGCCAATAGCCGGGAGTACCTCAACCTCGACGGTGAAACCCTGCGCGTCGCCCTGGAGTTGCGCTATGGCCTGGCGGCGGACTGGGACCTGCAGCTGGAAGTGCCCTGGCTGGATCAGAGCGGCGGCCAGCTCGATGGGCTCATCGACAACTGGCATGACCTGTGGGGGATGTCGGACGGCGGGCGTTCACAGGTGCCGCGCGATCTGCTGGACTACCGCTACGCATCCTCGTCCGCGCCGGGTTTTCTGCTGGCGGATGACAGTTCCGGCCCGGGAGATGTCAGCCTGGCGCTCAACTTCGCTTTCTTCAGGGATGAGGATGCGGTGGCCAGCGTGGCGCTGGGCTACAAGTGGGGCGTGGGCGATGAGGACAAGTTTCTCGGCAGCGGCGCCGATGACGTATTCGTGGCCCTGCGCTTTTCCGGGGATCACCGCTCGGACCTGCCCCTGCGCTGGCACGGCCAGGCGGGCTACCTGCGCGCGGGCGACAGCGACCTGCTGGAGGATATCCAGCGGCAGGACCTCTGGTTCGCCGGCCTGGCGCTGGACTGGATGGTGGCTGAGCGCTGGTCCCTGCTGGCGCAGCTCGATGGCAACGCGGCTCCCACTAAAAGCGATATCACCGCCCTGGGAGATAATGCGGCTACCCTTACGGGCGGGGTGCGCTGGCGTTTCGCGCCGGCCTGGTCAGCGGATGCCACAGTGGTGGAGGACATTGTGGTGGAGACGGCTGCGGATGTGACCTTCCAGCTCAGCCTGCGCTACCAGCCGGAATAAACCCGGATCAACGCTGCTGCAGGCGCTCCAGGGCGCGCGCAGCCGCGGCCGCCACCTGCCGCGGTGCGGTACCGCCCAGGTGATCGCGGGCACTCACTGAACCCTCCAGCGTCAATACTTCGAACACGTCCGCAGCGATACCCGGGTGGAAGCCCTGCAGGGTCGCCAGTTCCATTTCCGCCAGGTCCTGGCCGCTCGCCACGCCGTGGGCCACCGCCTTGCCAACCACTTCGTGGGCGTCCCGGAATGGCAGCCCCAGGCGCACCAGGTAATCCGCCAGGTCAGTGGCGGTGGCGAAACCGCGGCGCGCCGCCTCCCGCATCGATTCCGGCCGCGGTCGGATTGCCGGCACCATGTCGGCAAAGGCACGCAGGCAGTCGAGCACGGTGTCAACGCTGTCGAACAGCGGCTCCTTATCCTCCTGGTTGTCCTTGTTGTAGGCCAGGGGCTGGCTTTTCATCAGGGTCAGCAGGGCCACCAGGTGGCCGTTTACCCGGCCGACCTTGCCGCGCACCAGTTCCGGTACGTCCGGGTTTTTCTTCTGGGGCATGATGGAAGAACCGGTACAGAAGCGATCCGGCAATTCGACAAAGTTGAACTGCGCCGAGGTCCACAGCACCAGTTCCTCGGACATCCGTGACAGGTGGGTCATCAGCAGCGCGGCGAAGGCGCAGAACTCGACGGCAAAATCCCGGTCCGATACGGAGTCGAGCGAGTTTTCTGTCGGCCGGTCAAAGCCCAGGGCCTGCGCCGTGCGCGCCCGGTCGATAGGGTAGGTGGTGCCCGCCAGCGCAGCCGCCCCCAGGGGCGACTGGTTGAGCCTGGAGCGACAGTCCAGCAGCCGGCCGTAATCCCGCTCCAGCATTTCGTTCCAGGCCAGCAGGTGGTGGCCGAAGGTCACCGGCTGCGCGGTCTGCAGGTGGGTGAAGCCGGGCATGATGGTTGCCGTATGCCGGGCTGCAAGCTCGATCGCGCCGCGCTGTAGTCGCGTCAGCTCGGCGCCGATGGCGTCGATGGCGGCCCGCAGGTACAGGCGTATATCGGTTGCCACCTGATCGTTGCGTGAGCGCCCGGTATGCAGCTTCTTGCCGGTGCTGCCGATCAGTTCGGTGAGCCTGGCCTCGATGTTCATGTGCACATCTTCCAGCTCGATTGACCAGTTGAAGCGGCCGCTGCTGATCTCATCCTGTACCTGTGCGAGGCCGCGGCGGATGTCATCCAGTTCCTCCCGGGTGAGCACCCCGACCGCGCACAGCATGTCGGCGTGGGCGAGCGAGCCGGTGATATCTTCCGCCGCCATGCGCTGGTCGAAACTGACAGACGCGGTGAAGCGCTGCACGAAACTGTCGGTCGGCTCGCTGAAACGCCCGCCCCACAGCTTGCTGGTGTCTTTTTGTTCGCTCATCGTGTTTGATTTCCCGCTGTAAGTACCCGGTGCCGGCGCGGGCCGCAGCCGTGCCTGAGGCACTGGCGCTCACCGTGATTTTTCGACTTGTTCGCGCCAGGTAAGGGTGCAAGTATACCAGCTATCGCTGGGGGAGAACGGTTTATGCAGCCATCACCGGGGCAGGTGACACAGGCGGGGGAGGTGCCGGCACCGGGTGAATTCTTTATCCCCGACCTGTGTGCGCCCCGGCCGGTTTTCGTCATGGTCCTGCTGGTGGAACTGCTGGTGCTGGTGTACACCCTCACTGCCAGCAACCTGCCCCAGTTCAACTGGGAGACCCTGGCCCTGTGCTCCCTGTTCGTGCAGTGGGTAGTGCTGCTCAGCGCATCGGCGCTGTGCGGCCTGCGGCGGATGATCAGCGGGTTCAGCCTGCCCCTGGTCAGCTTGTGCTGCCTGCTGGTGGTGCTCGCGGTTACCGCACTGAGCAGTTTCGCGGCCTGGCACCTGCTGCCTTTTTTCAACGACGGTACTGGCCTGGGCTGGTGGCTCCTGCGCAACCTGCTGGTCGCCGCGGTGCTGGGGGGTATCGCGCTGCGCTATTTTTACCTGCAGCAGCAGTTGCTGGTGCAGAAGCAGCTGGAATTACAGGCGCGCCTGGATTCCCTGCGAGCCAGGATCCGGCCGCATTTCCTCTTCAATACCCTCAACAGCATTGCCAGCCTGATCGTGTCCCGCCCGCATGAGGCCGAGCGCGCGGTCGAGGATCTGGCCGAATTGCTGCGGGTCAGCCTGCAGGAGCAACAGCGACCCACCCTGGTCGCCGACGAGCTGCGCCTGTGTGAGCTGTACCTGGCTATCGAGCAATTGCGCCTCGGGGAGCGCCTGCAGGTGCTTTGGGAGGTAGACCCCGCCCTGCTCGATACGCCCATGCCCAGCCTGATTCTCCAGCCCCTGGTGGAGAACGCGGTCTACCACGGGGTGGCGCAGCTCAGTGCGGGTGGCACGGTTCGCGTCAGCGTGCAACGGCAGCCCGACGCGGTGCTGGTGGTGGTGGAGAACCCGGCACCGCGGACGCCGGCGCGCAGCGGTGGTCACCACATGGCGCTGGAAAACATACGCCAGCGCCTGCAGGTGTTGTTCGGCCCCCTTGGCCAGTTGCGAATCGACCCGGCGGGAGACCGTTTCAGGGTTGAACTGCAATACCCGTTGCAGGTGGCAGCGTGAAGATATTGATAGTCGACGATGAGCCGCTGGCGCGGGAGCGGCTGTTGCGCCTGCTGCAAAGCCTGCAGCCAGGCAGCGATTGCTGGCAGGCCGCCAATGGCGAACAGGCCCTTGGCCTGGTGCAGCAGCACAACCCGGACCTGCTGTTACTGGATATCCGCATGCCGGGGATGAGCGGGATCGAACTGGCCGGCAGGCTGGAACAACTGGCCGAGCCTCCCGCGGTGATTTTCTGTACCGCCTACGATGAATATGCCCTCGATGCCCTGCGCCACCAGGCGGTGGCCTACCTGCTCAAGCCGGTGCGCGAGGCGGAGCTGGCGCGCGCGCTCGCCGCTGCCGGCAGGGTCAATCGGGTGCAGCTCGCCGCATTGACGGCGCTTGCCGCCGGTGCCCAGGCGGACGGCACCGGCGCGCGCGCCGGTCAGCGCACCCGGCTGGTGAGCCACAGTCACCGCGGCATCGAGACTATGGCGGTTGCCGATGTCCGTTGCCTGGTGGCGCAGGAGAAGTATGTGACCGCCTACAGCCCCTGGGCCGAACTGCTGATCCCCGATACCCTCAAGGAACTGGAGCGCGAGTTCGGTGAGCGCTTCCTGCGGGTACACCGCAATGCCCTGGTCGCGCGTGCGCATATAGTGCGCCTGCAGCGTGACGAGGACGGCAGCTGGTATGTGGTGCTGGACGGGATCGAGAAGCGGCCGCTGGTCAGCCGCCGCCACCTTGGCGATGTGAAGCAGCGATTGCAGACGGGGTGAGTCGAGCCGGTCGCCCGGCTTGTGCCCGGCTGGTATCATGGCGCGCCGCACACGAGGACGATGCATGCCCCCCAAGTTGATGATCGCCACCCGGGAGAGCCCCCTCGCCCTGTGGCAGGCCGAGCACGTGCGCAGCGCCCTGCGGGCAGCGCACCCGGCGCTGGCGGTGGAGCTGCTTGGGATGACCTCCCGGGGTGACCAGCTGCTGGACGTGCCGCTGGCGAAAGTGGGCGGCAAGGGCCTGTTCGTGAAAGAGCTGGAGACCGCGCTGCTCGATCGCAGTGCCGATATCGCCGTGCATTCGATGAAGGATGTGCCGATGGATTTTCCCGCCGGGCTGGGGCTGGGAGTCATCTGCGAGCGGGAAGATCCCACCGATGCCTTCGTGAGCAACAACTATAGGACCCTGGAAGATCTACCCGCCGGCAGCGTGGTGGGAACCTCCAGCCTGCGGCGCGAGTGCCAGTTGCGTGAGCGCCGCCCCGACCTGCAGGTGAAGTTTTTGCGAGGTAATGTCAACACCCGCCTGCGCAAGCTCGACGAGGGTGAGTACGACGCGGTGATTCTGGCCAGCGCAGGCCTGATCAGGTTGGGTTTTGGCGCCCGGATCGCCCAGCGGATAGGGGTGGACTACTCGCTCCCGGCAGGGGGGCAGGGCGCTGTAGGCATCGAACTGCGCACCGCCGATGCGCAGGTGCTGGAGCTGCTTCAGGTATTGCACCATGAGCCCACGGCCCGGTGTGTTACCGCAGAGCGCGCGATGAACCGGCGCCTGCAGGGTGGTTGCCAGGTGCCCATCGCCTGCTATGCCGAGTATGTTCCCGGTACTGACCGGCTCTGGCTGCGGGGACTGGTGGGGCGGCCCGATGGCTCTCTCATCCTGCGCGCCGAGGCAGAGGCGGTCGCTGCCGATGCGGTTGGGCTGGGTATCCGGGTGGCGGAGCAACTGCTGGAGGGGGGCGCCGCCGCCATCCTGGCCGGGGTCCATGGCAGCTAGGCCCGGCGTTCTGGTCACTCGCCCCGCGGGGCAGGGCGATGAATTGTGCGCGGCCCTCGAGGGTGCAGGTTTTAGCGTTCACAGCCTGCCCCTGCTGCAATTGCTGCCTCTGGCGGAGCTCGATCCAGTGCAGCGCCGGCGGGTGCTGGACCTGGACCATTTCAGCCATATCATCTTTGTCAGCGGCAACGCGGTACGTCTTGGTATGGCCTGGATAGAGTCCTGCTGGCCGCAGCTCCCGCTGGGCCTCCACTGGTACGCGGTGGGCGAGGCCACCGCCAGGGAATTGTCCGCACACGGCGTGCGCGTGCTCACGCCGGGTAGCGAGATGACCAGCGAGGGACTGCTGGCCCTGCCGCAGCTGCAGGCGGTGGCCGGCCAGCGCGTGTTGATCGTCAAGGGCGAGGGCGGGCGGGCGACCCTCGCCGAGAGGCTGGGCCGCCGCGGTGCGCGGGTGGAGGAGCTGGCCTGCTACCGCCGGATTCCGCCCGACCTGGCCAGTGGTGAGCTGGCGCAAAGACTGTCGCAGTGGGATATCGGCGCGGTGCTGATCAGCAGTGGGGAAGGCCTTGCCAACCTGCTGGCATTGCTTAGCCCGGCGGAAACCACTAAGTTTGCCGATATCACCCTGCTGGTGCCCTCCCCTCGGGTAGCGCAGATGGCGCGCGCAGCCGGATTCAGCCGGGTGATCACCGCAGAGAATGCCTCGGATAGCGCGATGCTGCGCGCCCTGGCGGGGTTGCAAACCGCCACTGGAGAGTGAGAGTGAGTGATCAGCAGG
>JBFZEF010000078.1:0-14105 GCA_041307045.1 Halioglobus sp. | reverse complement strand
TAAATTACTTCTTGTATACGGGATGTAGACAGCTTGTGTGTATGTTGATAACGCTGTGTGGTAAGTGCTCATAGCGTGTGGATAAAATTTGTTACTTGCCAATACAAAAACTGGAAAATATCTGCCCGAGTAATTCGTCGCTACTCACCGCGCCAGTGATCTCACCCAGGCTGCGCTGGCTCAGGCGCAGATCCTCTGCCAGTAATTCACCCGCCCCCGCCTGCAGCAACTGCTCCTGTCCCGCCCGCAGGAAGCCCGCGGTAGCTTCAAGCGCCTGCAGGTGCCGTCGCCGCGCGCTGAAAGTTCCTTCATTCACGTTCTGGAAACCCATGCAGGTTTTCAGGTGCTGCCTCAGCAGATCCATGCCGGTTCCGGTCTTAGCCGACAAAGTCACCACGGCATTATCGCCGTTGTCAGTCAAGTGCGGGGGGTGACCAGAGAGGTCGCACTTGTTGTGAACGATCGTCACCGGAATATCCCGGCTCAGGTGAACCCTGCGCTGCGGCCAGATATGATCGGGGTGATCGCCGCTACCTGCTTCACTGTCGTCCACGACCAGCAATATCCTGTCGGCCGAGTCCATCTCCCGCCAGGCCCGGCGAATACCTTCCTGCTCCACCTCGTCCTGGCTTTCCCGCAAACCGGCAGTGTCAACGATGTGCAGTGGCATGCCGTCGATCTGGATATGTTCGCGCAATACATCCCGGGTAGTGCCCGGGATAGGCGTCACAATCGCGTTATCTGTGCCTGACAGGGCGTTCAAAAGGCTGGATTTTCCTGCATTGGGTTTGCCTGCGATAACCAGCTTCATTCCCTCACGCATCAGGCTGCCCTGGCGGGCCTGGCGTAATACTGCCTCCAACTGCTCGATGATGTCGTCGAGGCGCTGTCTTACCTGGCCCTCCTGGATGAAGTCGATCTCCTCCTCAGGAAAGTCTATCGCCGCTTCGACATACACCCGGAGGTTGGTGACCATGGCGACCAGCTCGTCGATCCTGCGGGAGAATTCTCCCTGCAGCGAACGGGTGGCGTTGAGGGCCGCCTGTTGGGTGGTGCTGTTGATCAGGTCCGCAATTGCCTCGGCCTGGGCCAGGTCGATTTTGTCATTCAGGTAGGCGCGCTGGGAGAACTCACCCGGCCGGGCAAGGCGGGCGCCCCGCAGGCAGACTTCCTGCAGCAACAGGTCGAGAATCACCGGGCCGCCATGTGCCTGCAACTCGACGACATCCTCGCCGGTGAATGAGTGAGGTCCCGGGAAGAGTAGCGCTATACCGCTATCCAGCGCCTCTGCGGCGCTGCTGTGAAAATGGCTGAAATGCGCGTGGCGCGGAATCAATTCGAGATGGGTAAGCGCTTTGCCTATTGGCGCCGCTTGCGGCCCGGAGATGCGGATAATGCCCACACCGCCCCGGCCGGGGGCGGTCGCGATCGCGGCGATAGTGTCCTGGTCGATCAGGGCTTCATGGCTCCCGACTCAATTCTCTTGGTGATGACGTACTGTTGCGCCATCGACAGCAGGTTGTTGACCACCCAGTACAGGACCAGGCCCGCGGGGAACCAGAGGAAAAAAACCGTAAAGACGATGGGCATCCACTTCATGATCTTCGCCTGCATCGGATCAGGCGGCGGCGGGTTGAGCATCTGCATGAAGAACATGCTCGCGCCCATCATCAGGGGTAGCACAAAATAGGGGTCCATGACCGACAGGTCATCGATCCACAGGATAAAGGGCGCCTGGCGCAGCTCCACGCTTTCCATCAACACCCAGTACAGCGCGATGAACACCGGCATCTGTACCAGGATGGGCAGGCAGCCACCCATGGGGTTGATCTTCTCCTTGCGGTAAAGCTCCATCATGGCCTGGGATTGCTTTTGCTTGTCATCCGCATACTGCTCGCGAATCTCAACCATCTTGGGCTGGACCCGCCGCATATTCGCCATGGACCTGTAGCTGGTTGCGGAGAGCTTGTAAAAAGCTGCCTTGACCGTGACTGTCAAAAGGATAATGGCCACTCCCCAGTTGCCGACAAAGGAGTATATTTTCGTCAGCAGCCAGAATAGGGGCTGGGCAATCCACCACAACCAGCCGTAGTCGACGCTGAGCTCCAGGTAGGGCGATATTTCCTTGAGTCGGTACTGGTCTTTGGGACCCGCGAAGAAACCCGCTCCGACTTCCCCGCGTTGCCCTGGTTCTACCACCAGGGCCGGACTGGTGAAACCCGCTATGTTGAAGCCCGTATCGGTGACTCTTGTACTGAAGGTATGGGATTGTGCGGGATCGGGAATCCAGGCACTGAGGAAGTAATGCTGGATCATGGCTATCCAGCCTCCGGGCAGGGTTGCCTTGAAGGGCTCTTCCGCCATTTCCCCGAAAGTAAACTTGGTAAAGTGTTCATCCGGTTGGGTGAGAGCAGCGCCCAGGAACGGATTGAGGCCCATCCCGCCCGGGGCTGCGGAACTCGTTGGGCTGCTGTCACGTTTGAGCTGGCCGAAGAGATTGGCCTGCCATCGGTCTTCGCTGCCATTTTCCACCAGGAACTCTACCCCGATCAGGTAGTCGCCTCGCGTCAGGGAAAATCGCTTGGTGACCTTTATCCCGGAATCGTCCTGCCATAACAGGTCCACCACCAGTTCATTTTTTCCTTCTGCCATCCGGTAAATCGAAGCGGCCGTGGTATAAGTGGGCCGGTTCTCCTTGTCGATTCCGTTGGCGCCTATCAGCCCACTCTGGGCTATATAGGTTCGCGTGTCGTTCTGTTCCAGCAGCACAAAGGGCACATCAGGTTTTGCCAGCTCAGCCGGGAATTTGGGAAGGGCCAGCTCGACTATGTCACCACCGGCCAGATCAATGGCCAGCTGGAGCACATCGCTGTGCACCTGGATAATCCGTGTATTGCCAAGTTCCTTGTCTGCGGGAGCTTCAGATGGCGCTGCTGACTCGGTGACGGAGGGCAGATCGTCGGACGCCCCCGCGGAGTCCGGCGCGCTCGCTACCGGGAGTTCCGCTGTCGACGTGACGGGGTCGGCGGAGAGCCGCACATTTTCCACTGCGCTGGCAGCGGTCCTGGTGTCAGCAAAATCCACCCACTTGGTCAGCAGCATGAATGACAGGACGCCGATGGCGCCAATAAGCAATGAGCGTTGCAAATCCATAATCTGAACTTTTGCCTAGTGTGAGTGCGGGCAGGGTGGCACTGGATCCAGCCCGCCTTCATGCCACGGATGGCACTTCCCCAGTCGGCGCAGGGCAAGATAGCAGCCCCTGATAACCCCGTGGCTGGCGATGGCTTCCCTGGCATAACTTGAACAGCTGGGGTGGAAACGGCAGTTGTTGCCCAGGAAAGGGCTCAGACAGGCCTTGTAGCAATCGATAAAAAAGATCAACAAGCGACGCATTAGCGGTCCCGGCTGGTGTTCAATTCTGGCTTGGGGATGAGCTGGCACAGCTTCTGCCACTGCCGCAGCAATATAGAGGATAGTTCCGCATTATCCAACTGATCTATCCCCGGGCGGGCAAGCAGTACGACATCCATGGTCGGTTCGCTGCCCGGCAGTGTGCGGAAAAACTCCCTCACCATCCGCTTGATGCGGTTGCGCTGTACAGCAAGGCGGACATTTTTCTTGGCGATTACCAGACCCAGGCGATGCCCCGGTCCGTCGTTGGGCGTCGCCAGAAACAACAGGTATTTGTGCGATGCTTTTGCTTGCGCGTTCTCGAAAACCCGACTGTAGTCACCGGCGTTGAGCAAGCGCCTGGATTTGGGAAAACGTTCGTCAGGCGCCGTGTCTCTCACCCGCCAGGCTTAGCCGGGTTAGAGTGCCAGGCGCTTGCGGCCCCGGGCACGGCGCCGGTTCAGTACTTGGCGGCCGCCCTTGGTTGCCATGCGCGCGCGGAAGCCGTGGGTGCGGGCGCGTTTCAGTACGCTGGGCTGAAATGTTCTTTTCATAGCAATGTTCCACAGTGGTTGTGAGCCGGAGGCTACGTTTCGGCCAGGGGGCCCAAGCTGTAGACGGTGGCTGGAAAAAAGGTGGGGTATTCTATTGAAACGCGGTGCTTAATTCAATCGTGATGACGGGAATATTACCCACCACCAAAACCAGCGCGCCACCGCGTCGGGAGAAGGCCCTGGTGAAGCCCGGGCAGCACTTTTGCGGCCCGGCCCCGAACCCAGTCACAGCGCGGCCTGGCGCCGTCAGCCCACATTTTTCCCCGAAGATATACACAACATATCCACAGGAGAATGCATCCCCACCCGGGGTTCGCGAAGTCGCTCATAAAATAGCCAATAAGAGCTTAGATCATTGATTTAATTGGAGAATAAATTTTTATGGCGGGCGGTTATTTTTGTGGATAACTCTGTCGCAGGCGCGTATTATTCGCCCACTGGAAGGGCAATAATTACCAGTAACGAACACGCTTCGAACCATTCAATATTTGCAGAAAGTGACCGGTCTGTTGACCGGCATAGAGAGGACTATTTTGCCTGAAGTAGTGTGGCAGCAGTGCGTCGATCGGCTGCAGGACGAGTTACCATCGCAACAGTTCAATACCTGGATTAGGCCGCTGCAGGCCAGCACCGAGGGCCGCAACCTGACCCTCCTGGCACCCAACCGCTTTATCAAGGATTTCGTATCCGACAAGTTCGCCGAGCGCATAACCGAGCTTGTGCGGGAACTGGGGCGCGATAGCGTCGCAAGTGTCGTGGTCCGGATAGGGGTGGGCGGCGCCCGCAACGAAGCGTCCCCGCAGGATGTGTTGACTGTCCAGGCGCAGTCCGCCCAGAGAGCTGCGGCAAACGTCGGGTATTCCCCGGGCATGCAGCCGGCTATCTCCGGTCAGGCCACGTCAGGTCGGGCCGCGCCAGGCCGGGCCGCCAACGGCAGCGCGCCGGCCGCAGATAACTACTCTTTCGGGTCCGGCCAGCCCAGAGCTGAAGTCCTGCGTAAAGTGGAAGTGGCGGGCTCGCTACAACACCAGCACCACCTCGTTGAGAACTATACCTTCGACAATTTCATCGAGGGCAAGTCGAACCAACTGGCACTCGCCGCCGCGAAGCAGGTGGCACAGAATCCGGGCGATTCCTATAACCCGCTGTTCCTGTACGGCGGCGTCGGCCTTGGCAAAACCCACCTGATGCATGCTGTGGGCAACGCGCTGAAGCAGGAGAACCCGCAGGCCAGGGTGGTATACCTGCACTCGGAGCGCTTTGTGGCGGACATGGTCAAGGCCATTCAGCTCAACGCCATCAGCGACTTCAAGCGCTATTACCGCTCAGTGGACGCGCTGCTGATAGACGACATTCAGTTTTTTGCGAAGAAGGACCGCTCCCAGGAGGAGTTTTTCCACACGTTCAACGCCCTGCTGGAAGGCGGACAGCAGATGATCCTCACCTGCGATCGCTACCCAAAAGAAATAGATGGCCTCGAGGAGCGCCTGAAGTCCCGCTTCGGCTGGGGGCTTACCGTGGCCGTGGAGCCACCGGAACTGGAAACACGGGTTGCGATCCTGATGAAAAAAGCCACACAGGCGCGCATCGACCTGCCGCCGGACGCGGCTTTTTTCATCGCCCAGCGCATTCGTTCAAATGTACGGGAGCTAGAGGGGGCACTCAAAAGAGTGATAGCGAGCGCACACTTTATAGGAAAACCCATTGATGTTGACCTGGTCAAGGACAGCCTTAAGGATCTGCTGGCCCTGCAGGACAAGCAGGTCAGCCTCGACAATATCCAGCGCACGGTGGCCGAGTATTACAAGATCAAGGTCGCGGACCTGATGTCACGCCGGCGCAGCCGGTCAGTGGCCCGCCCGCGGCAGGTGGCCATGGCACTGGCGAAGGAGTTGACCAACCACAGCCTGCCGGAAATCGGTGACAGTTTTGGCGGCAGGGATCACACAACGGTGCTGCATGGATGCCGTAAAATCAAGGAACTTCGCGAATCTAACTCGGATATTAGCGAAGATTACAAAAACCTGTTGCGATCGCTCACAACTTGATAATCTTCGACATCGGCTGACAGCAGGCTCGATTTGCGCGTGTCCCCGGCGTCCGGTCCCAACACCAGGGGCAGGGGGCGACCAGAATAAATGCCATCTTTGGGAAGGAAACAGAGTTATATGAAGTTCACGATTGCGCGGGAAGCCTTGCTCAAACCATTGAATCTCGTGGCCGGCGTGGTCGAGCGCAGGCAGACCCTGCCGATCCTGGCAAACGTGTTGATGGTGCTGAACGGGGATCGGCTGGCGCTGACCGGAACGGACCTGGAGGTGGAGCTGGTGGGTCGGGTGCAACTGGGGAAACCCGGCGACTCCGGCGAGGTCACAGTTCCCGCCCGCAAACTGGTGGATATCTGCAAGTCGCTTCCCGAGGGCTCCGAAATCGAGTTCACCGCCCAGGACAGCAAGGTCACCGTGAAATCCGGCCGCAGCCGCTTCACACTCGCGACGCTTCCCGCCAGGGAGTTCCCCAACGTCGAGGATGGTCTGGGAACCCACCAGTTCACGGTGAAACAGGGGCAGTTGAAGCGACTCATCGACCGCACCGGTTTCGCCATGGCCCAGCAGGATGTGCGCTACTACCTGAACGGCATGTTATGGGAGATCAAAGGCAAGCAGTTGCGGGTGGTTGCCACCGATGGCCACCGGCTGGCTTTGTGTACGCTCCCCGGGAAAGTCGAGGTGGGTGAGGATACCCAGGTGATCCTGCCCCGCAAAGGGGTGCTCGAGCTCGCCCGGCTGCTGCTGGAGGACGCCGCAGACATCGCCATCGTTATCGGTAACAACCATATCCGCGCCACAACCAGTGACTTTACCTTCACGTCCAAGCTCGTGGACGGTAAGTTTCCCGACTACCAGCGTGTGCTGCCCCGCGCCCCGGACAAAATTCTGCTCGGGTCGCGGTTGGAGCTGCGCCAGGCCTTTACCCGGGCAGCCATCCTCTCCAACGAAAAATACCGGGGCGTGCGGCTAAAATTGACCAAGGGCAGCCTGAATATCGTTGCCAACAACCCCGAGCAGGAAGAGGCGGAGGAGGCGGTGCCGGTGGAATACCAGGGCGATTCCCTGGAGGTGGGCTTTAACGTCAGTTACCTGCTCGATGTGCTGGGTGTTCTGAGCGGGGAGAATGTGAAGCTCTCCCTGTCCGATCCCAATAGCAGCGCCCTGCTCGAGGAGTCTGATGCCGGTGATTCCGTCTACGTTGTCATGCCCATGCGCCTGTAGCTCTAGCGCAGCACTCCGCCCTACAGCGGGCATTTTCTTTCTGACAGGCCGCCAGGCCTGATATTGCCGGGCCCATGTGTCGCTAACCCGCCTCAACATCAATTGCGTCAGGAACCTGAAACAGGTAAAGCTGCAAGACCTGGCGCAGGTAAACGTGTTTTTCGGGCCCAATGGCAGCGGCAAAACCAGCGTGCTTGAGGCTATCCATTTGCTGGGCATGGCGCGCTCCTTCCGCGGCAACAGCATAAAATCCCTCATCACCCACGGCCAGCCCAGTTGCATCGCCTTTGGTATGGCCACTTACCCGGGCGCGGCAGGCTCCGGCGTCAGCCTGGGCGTTCAGCGCAGCGCGGCGGGAGAAGCACTGATAAAGGTAGCCGGCAGCCCCGTCAAGTCCGTGGCCAAGCTGGTCGAACACCTGCCGCTGCAGGTAATCAACGCGGATAGTTTCGAGTTGTTGACCGGCGCGCCCGGCGCGCGAAGGCAATACATGGACTGGGGCGTGTTCCACGTGGAACATCGCTTTCTGGAGCAGTGGCAGCGGTTCCAGCGCTGTATAAAACAGCGCAATAAGTTGCTGCGCCATGGTAAAATTCGCAGCGAGGAATTGGCGGTATGGACCCGGGACCTGGCACAATCCGGCGCCGCCATCGGGGAGTACCGCCGGGCCTATTTCAAGCTGCTGGCGCCGCGGTTCACGGCGATTATGGGCCGGCTGCTGCCCACTCTTGGTGGCGGACTGGAGCTGCGCTATCACCAGGGCTGGGACAGGCACTCGACCTATGATGCCGCACTGGAGGCCAGTGTGGCCGCGGATATCGAGCAGGGCTACACCCATGTGGGTCCACAGCGAGCGGATATCAGGGTATTGATCAATGGCCGGGTGGCCGCGGACACCTTGTCCAGGGGCCAGCAAAAGCTGGTGGTGTGCGGACTGAAGCTTGCCCAGGGCCAGCTGATGTCGGAACAGGGCAGAGGCAGCTGTACCTACCTGGTGGATGATTTGCCCTCCGAACTCGATCTCGAGCACAGTAGGCAAGTTTGCGAGTTGTTGGCCTCAATGCAGGCCCAGGTTTTTATCACCTGTGTGGATCGCGCGGACATTGCCTCGGTCTGGCCCGAAGGCAATTCCGCAATAGCCCTGTTCCACGTGGAACAGGGTGTAGTTAAGCCCGCCGGTGGCGCGGACAACTGATGGGCTCCCTCGATGGAGCCGGGTTGTATAAATGGAAGCAGTATCGAGAGTCGAGCTATGAGCGAAGGCGAACAAAATTACGATTCATCCAGCATCAAGGTGCTCAAGGGCCTGGATGCCGTACGCAAGCGCCCGGGTATGTACATCGGGGACACGGATGACGGAACCGGCCTGCACCACATGGTGTTTGAGCTGGTAGATAACTCCATCGATGAGTCGCTGGCGGGACACTGTAGCGAAATCTCCGTGGCCATCCACCCGGACGAGTCGGTCACGGTGTCGGATAACGGCCGGGGTATTCCAACGGAAATGCACGAGGAGGGCGTCTCTGCGGCGGAGGTCATCATGACCGTGCTGCACGCCGGGGGTAAGTTCGACGACAATACCTATAAGGTGTCCGGCGGCCTGCACGGCGTAGGGGTATCGGTGGTGAACGCCCTCTCCGAGGAACTGGTGCTCACCATTCGCCGGGAAGGTAAGCTGTATGAACAGGTCTATCGCCATGGTGTGCCCGACGCGCCACTGGGCGAAATCGGGGTCACCGAGGTAACGGGCACCACGGTGCGATTCAGGCCCTCGCCGGGGACCTTTACAAACATTAAGTTCCATTTTGATCACTTGGCCAAGCGCCTGCGGGAGCTCGCCTTCCTGAACTCCGGCGTGCGCATCGTCCTGAAAGATGAGCGCAGCGGAAAAGAAGAGATTTATCAATATGATGGAGGCCTCAAGGCCTTCGTCAACTACCTCAATCTCAATAAGACACCGGTGAATCGGCCATTCTACTTCCAATATGACACTGACGATGGGATCGGGGTCGAAGTCGCCCTGCAGTGGAACGACTCCTTCCAGGAGAATATCTTCTGTTATACCAACAACATCCCCCAGCGGGATGGCGGAACGCACCTGGCGGGCTTCCGGGCCGCCCTTACCCGCAGCCTGAACTCCTACATAGAGAAAGAGGGCCTGGCGAAAAAGGCCAAGGTCAACACCACCGGGGATGATGCCCGGGAGGGCCTCACCGCGATTATCTCGGTAAAGGTGCCGGACCCCAAATTCTCCTCCCAGACCAAGGACAAGCTGGTGTCCTCCGAGGTGAAAACCGCGGTAGAGCAGACCATGAACGCCCAGTTCAACGACTATCTGCTGGAAAACCCGGCAGAGGCGAAGGCCGTGGTAGGCAAAATGCTGGACGCCGCCCGGGCCAGGGAAGCCGCTCGCAAGGCGCGGGAGATGACCCGGCGCAAGGGCGCGCTGGATATTGCCGGGCTTCCGGGCAAGCTGGCGGACTGCCAGGAGAAGGACCCGGCCCTGTCGGAGCTGTACCTGGTGGAGGGCGACTCAGCCGGTGGGTCAGCCAAACAGGGCAGGAACCGAAAATTCCAGGCAATCCTCCCCCTGAAGGGCAAAATCCTCAACGTGGAGAAAGCCCGTTTCGACAAGATGCTGGGCTCAGCCGAAGTCGGCACCATTGTAACCGCGCTCGGTTGTGGCATCGGCAAAGAGGAATTCAACGCCGACAAACTGCGCTACCACAGCATCATTATCATGACCGACGCGGACGTGGACGGCTCCCACATTCGCACGCTTCTGCTCACATTCTTTTTCCGGCAGATGCGCGAGTTGATCGAGCGCGGGCACATTTTTATTGCCCAGCCGCCCCTGTATAAAATCGCCAAGGGCAAGCAACACCAGTACCTGAAAGATGACGAGGCGCTGAACCAGTACCTGACACAGGGTGCCCTCGAGGGAGCCTCGATCTACGTGAACCCGGATGCCCCGCCGATATCCGGCAGTGGTCTCGAGGAGCTGGTGTCTCAGTTCCGCTCGGTCGCTGCCACCATCGACCGCCTGAGCCGCCTGTATACCGCCGAGGTCCTCTGGGAGATGGTCTACGGTGACGCCCTTACGGTGGAGCAAATGCGGGATGAGCAAACGGTCACCCGCTTCTGCGCGCAACTAGGTGAGCGCCTGCTGAGCGTGGCAGCCAAGGGCAGTGCCTACACCGTAGTTGTGCGCAAGGACCAGGAGCGCCAGCTGTATTTCCCGGTGGTCAAGTTGCTGGCCCACGGGGTCGAGTCGGAAACCCACTACCACCAGGAGTTCTTTGCCTCCGGCGAGTACCGCTCCCTGGTGGCGCTGGGCGCGACCATCAACACCCTGGTCGAGGAAGACGGCTATTTCCAGCGCGGCGACAAGACTCTTGCCACCCGCCGTTTTGCCGATGGCCTGGAATGGCTCATGGCCGAGGCGCGCAAGGGCTACAGCATCCAGCGCTACAAGGGCCTGGGTGAAATGAACCCGGAGCAGCTGTGGGAAACCACCATGGATCCGGAGGTGCGGCGCATGCTCAAGGTGACCATCGAAGATGCCGTCGCCGCCGACCAGATATTCACCACACTGATGGGCGACCAGGTGGAGCCGCGCCGGCTGTTTATCGAGGATAACGCCCTGTCAGTGGCGAACCTGGATGTCTAGGGCCAGGCGGTTACTTGAGCGTCTGGCGCCCTAGCTGACCGGCGTCAGCCTTGCGGGTGCGGTGCTCTGCTCCACCGGCAGGGCGGTGTCTGCGTCGCTGTTGCCCCCTGTTTCCAGGCGATCGGTCTCGATGTCGGCGTGAATCGGCTCCAGCGCGGCCATTTCCTTGTTGGCCTTTGTCGACAACTGCTGGAAGCGCTCGATTTTGCCGTACAGTCCCTGCTGGCCAGCCAAGCCCCTCACCGTGTCGTTATAGTGGTTGTTGGCCGCTTTCAGCGTGTTGCCAAGCTTGAGCAGGCGCTCCGCCACCAGGCAGACCTGGTTATAGATCTCCCCTGCCCTGCTGCTGATCTCCCGCGCTTCCCGGTTGCTTTGTTCGATCATCCACAGGTTGGCGACGGTCCTCAGGATCGGCATCAGCGTGGTGTGGGACACCATGATGACACCCTTTTTGTAGCCGTAATTAAACAGGTCCTTGTTGTGCTTCATTGCCTCGATATAGGCAGGCTCGACAGGCATGAACATCAGCACGAAATCCGGGCTGCCGATACCCGGCAGGTTTACGTAGTCCTTGGAGGCCAGGTCGTCGATGTGGTTGCGCACGGCCTGGGCGTGGGCGTTGAGCGCCAGGGTGCGCGCTTCGTCGGTGTCGGCGGAGATGGCCCGGTCGTAATCCACCAGCGATACCTTGCTGTCGATGACGAGATTCTTGCCATCCGGCAGACGAATGACAAAGTCCGGCAGTTTGCGTTTTCCCTGGTCATCGCGGAAGGCGGCCTGGGCATCGTAGTGTTCACCCGCCTGCAGCCCGGCAAGTTCGAGCGTGCGCTGCAGCTGGGCCTCGCCCCAGTTGCCCGCGGTTTTCTTGTCGCCCTTGAGGGCGCTGGTCAGGTTGGTCGCCTGGCTGTTCATTTCCAGGCCCACCTGCAGTACCTTCTGGATTTCCTTCTCCAGGATGGTGTTGCCCCGCAAGGACTCGGAGTGGACCTCGTTGATGCGGCTCTGGAAGCCGCTGATCTGTTCGCGAAAGGGTTGCAGCAGGGCTTCCAGCGACTCCCGGCTGGTAGTGGTGAAACTCTTGCCCTTGTCCTCGAAAATCCTGTTTGCCAGGTTCTCGAATTCCCGCTTCAGGTTGTCGCGGGCCTCGTTCAACAGCTGCACCTGTTCGGTGTGCCTGTCCTGGCGCTCCCGGTGCTCGGTCTCGAGGCGGGTATGCTGGTTCTGCAGGGCATGGTATTTGTTGTTGGTCAGGGTAAGCTGCGTGCTCTCTTCGGCAAGCCTTGCCTGGATCTCGCCGAGCCGGACGCGATGCTGCTCCAGCTCTACTGACAGGCCGCGCTCATGGCTGCGGGCATCCGCCAGCTCGGTTTTGAGCAGGTCGTTTGCCGCGCTGAGCTGTTCGCGGATGCGCTGGCTGACAAAGTGGCCCCGCAGCAGACCGACCACAAGGCCGATCGCGATGCAGGCGACGGCGGCGATGCCGGCAACGATCATCAGGTTCAGCTCTGTATCCATAAATCCACCCGGGTCGATAGCCGCCAGTTTAAAACAAACAGCCCTGAAGGCGCTGGCTTATTGTTGGCGCGGTCCGGCTACCCGTCGTCTTTCGGGGCCGGTCGCTGCTGCAGGATGGCGCGGGCGGCCGCCGCCAGGTCGTCGTATACCGGGATGTCCTCCCAGCCCGCCAGGGTCACCCGGCCCGACTGCAGCTCGCGCAGGGTTGCCGCCCCCTTGCCGGTTCGCACCAGCACCGGCCGGCAGCCATAGGCCAGCGCGGCCTGCAGGTCCCAGAGGCTGTCGCCGATCAAGGGAGCGCCCCTGGGGGAGAGTGCCAGCTCCGCCTCTATCGCCGTCAGCAGGCCGGTACCCGGCTTGCGGCAGGCACAGCCGGCTTGCGGCAGGTGGGGGCAGTAGAAGATGCCGGCGATGGAGCCGCCCTCCTCTTCCACCTGCCGGCACAGCCGGGCATGGATCGCTGCCAGCGCATCCGGGTCCAGGTAGCCCCGGCCCAGGCCGGACTGGTTGGTTGCCACGGCGATCGTATAACCCGCCTTCGACAGGGTGGCGATGGCTTCCAGGCTGCCCGGGATCGGGCGCCAGTCGGCCAGGCCGCGGATGTAGTCCTCTGAGTCCTCGTTGATGACGCCGTCGCGGTCGAGGACGATGAGGGGCATGGTTTACTTGCTGACAACCAGCTGTGAGATGTCAGCGACCTGCAGGAACAGCTCGCGCAGGGCCTTCAACAGATTCAGGCGGTTGCGGCGCAGCGATGCATCGTCTGCATTCACCATGACCGCGTCGAAGAAGGCGTCGACTGGCTCCCTCAGCTGGGCCAGGCAGGCCAGCGCCTGGGTGTATTCGTCCTTCGCCAGATGCCCCCCGGCCACCCCCGTAAGTGTTGCCAGCGTGGCCGCAAGCTTCTGTTCTTCCGGCTTCAAAAGTAAGTCGGCGCTCACTTCGCCGAACTGGTGCGATGCCTCGAGCTGCTCCAGGATATTGGAAACCCGCCTGTTGGCAGCGGCCAGGGCGGCGGCCTCGGGCAGGGCTGTGAAGGCGTGTACCGCGTGTACCCGGCGCTGGATATCCAGGGGTCTGCTGGGTTTGCGAGCACTTACTGCTTTAAACACTTCGACGGGGATGGCCTCTTCCTCATACCAGGCGCGAAAACGCTCAATCATGTAATCCAGCACCTGCCCGGTGGTGCCGGGGGCAAGCACCCCCGCCGGGTACTGGGCGGCGGCCAGCTCCAGGCAGTCCCGCAGGTCCAGGTCCAGCTCGCGCTCGACCATGATGCGCAGCACGGCGAGGGAGGCCCGGCGCAGTGCGAAGGGATCACGGGACCCGGTCGGGGGTTGGCCGATACCGAAGATCCCCACCAGGGTATCGAGGCGATCGGCCAGGCCCAGGGCGCAGGCCGTTGGGCTTTCGGGCAGGCGGTCACCGGCGAACTTCGGCCAGTACTGCTGGGCGATGGCGGCGGCGACGCCCGGCTCCTCGCCATCGTGCAGCGCGTAATACTGGCCGGCGATGCCCTGCATGTCCGCGAACTCCACCACCATCTCGGTGAGCAGGTCGGCCTTGCTCAGCAGGGCGGCGCGCTCGGCCGGCGCCGGCGCCGCCCCCATCCGCTCGGCCAGGCCCGCGGCCACATTCATCACGCGGTGAGTCTTGTCCAGCAGGGTGCCCAGCTGTTGCTGGAATACCACGCTGTCCAGT
>JBFZEF010000076.1:0-11430 GCA_041307045.1 Halioglobus sp. | reverse complement strand
CGCTCTTCCGATCTGGGAGGGCGAGGACCTGTACCTCGTGCGCGGCGATGAACTCATCCCGTGGCTGCAGCAGGCACTTGCCGCAAGCGAGACCGCCGACCTGACCGGGGCCACCATCAGGCGCTGGAGCATCGCCCCGGTACCACTCCAGGCGAGCCTGCGCCAGGCCATGGACACCCTGCGGGCCAGTGCCGCGGAGGCCGTTTGCGTGTACGAGCGCAGCCGCGCCACCGGAAAGCAGATCCTGCACGGCGTGGTGACCCGGGAAAGTATCGAAAAATTTACCCTCGATCGACTCTGACAGGAACCCGGGAGACACGCGCATGCTCTGGCTGAAAGCCTTCCATCTCATCTTCGTCGTGTGCTGGTTTGCCGGGCTGTTCTACCTGCCCCGCATCTTCGTCTACTACGCCGCCAGCGAACACCCCGAGACTCGGCAACAGCTGGCGGTGATGGCCCGCCGGCTGTACCGCTTCGTCACGCCCTTCATGCTTATCGCCATCGCTCTGGGCCTGGCCATGATGGCCCGGAACCCCGACTACTATCTGCATGCCACCTGGCTGTGGCTGAAGCTGGCCGGCGTCGCCTTCCTGGTCATCTACCACTTCCAGTGTGGCCTCTACGTCAAGGCCATCAACGCCGATGCGGACCGGCACAGCCACGTGTTCTACCGGTTCTTCATCGAGGTGCCAGTCATTTTCCTGTTTGGCATCGTCTTGCTGGCGGTGCTAAAGCCATCTTCATGAGCGCGAAGGCCAGCCGAGACCGCCACCACCGCGCTGGATATTCCGGGCCACAGCCCCGATAATTTGTCTCCAGTCCGGCCACAGGATGACCATGAGCACTTCAGAGCAATTGTTTGAACGCGCCCAGCGCCATATCCCCGGCGGTGTCAACTCGCCGGTACGCGCTTTCAAGGCTGTGGGCGGCACCCCGGTGTTTATCGAGCGCAGCGACGGCGCCTATGTTTTCGACTGCGAGGGCAAGCGCTACACCGACTACGTGCTGTCCTGGGGCCCCATGATCATGGGCCACAATCATCCCGAGGTGCGGGAGGCGGTAATCAGGCAGTGCGCGAAGGGTCTCAGCTTCGGCACCCCCACCGAGCTGGAAATCGAGCTGGCGGACCGACTCTGCGCCATCATGCCTGGCATGGATATGGTGCGCATGGTCAGTTCGGGCACCGAGGCCACCATGAGCGCCATCCGCCTGGCCCGGGGCTATACCGGGCGCGACACCATCGTCAAATTCGAGGGCTGCTACCACGGCCACTCCGACTCCCTGCTGGTGAAGGCCGGTTCCGGCGCCCTCACCCTGGGCGTGCCCAGCTCCCCCGGGGTGCCAGCGGCGCTGGCCGACCTCACCCTGACCCTCACCTATAACGACCCGGACGGGGTCAGGGCCGCGTTCGCCGAGCACGGCGAGCGTATCGCCTGCGTGATCGTCGAACCGGTGGCGGGCAATATGAGTTGCATTCCGCCCGCCCCGGGCTTCCTGGAGACCCTGCGGGAGGTCTGCAGCGACAGCGGCGCCGTGCTGATCCTGGACGAGGTGATGACGGGCTTTCGTTTTGGCCTGGCCGGCGCCCAGGGCTACTACGGCATCGAGGCCGACCTCACCACCCTGGGCAAGGTCATCGGCGGTGGCATGCCGGTGGGCGCTTTCGGCGGCAAGCGCGAGATCATGGAGCGTATCGCCCCGCTGGGCCCGGTGTACCAGGCGGGCACCCTGTCGGGCAATCCCGTCGCCATGAGCGCTGGCCTGGCGACGCTGGACATCATCTCCCGCCCCGGTTTCTATGAGCCGCTGTTCCAGCGCACGGTTCAGCTTTGCGACGGCCTGCGAAAGGCGGCCCGGGCCGCCGGGGTGCCCTTCACCACCAACTGCGCGGGCACCATGTTCGGCGGCTTTTTCACTGCTGCTGAGCAGGTTGCCAACTACGCCCAGGTGATGGCCTGCGATATTCCCGCCTTCAACCAGTTCTTCCACAGTATGCTGGCCCAGGGAGTCTACCTGGCGCCGGCGTCCTACGAGGCGGGTTTCATGTCCAGTGCCCACAGCGACCGGGACATCGCCGACACCGTTGCGGCGGCAGCCGTGGCCATGGCAGGACTTTGAGCGAGGAACAGGCGATGACCTTCTCCACCCAGCGCGGCCCCTTTCCCCAGACCCGGATGCGGCGCCTGCGGGCCAGCGCCTTCTCCCGCGCCCTGGTGCGCGAGACCACGCTGACGCCCGCGGACCTGATCTTCCCGATGTTCGTGCTCGAGGGCAGCGGCCAGCGCGAGGCCATCGCGTCCATGCCCGGCGTCGAGCGCCTGAGTATCGACCTGCTGGCACAGCAGGCGCGGGAACTGCAACAGCTGGGCGTACCCGCGGTGGCGTTGTTTCCCGTAGTGGATGCAGCGCGCAAGAGCCTGCTGGCCGAGGAGGCCTACAACGCCGACGGCCTGGTGCAGCGCGCAGTGAAGTGCCTGAAAGATGCCGTGCCGGAGCTGGGGGTGATTACCGATGTCGCCCTCGACCCTTACACCACACACGGCCAGGACGGCATCATCGATGCCGCGGGGTACGTAGTGAACGATGTCACTACCGAGGTACTGGTGAAGCAGGCGCTCTCGCATGCGGCGGCGGGAGCTGATGTGGTGGCGCCCTCGGACATGATGGACGGCCGCATCGGCGCCATCAGGGCCCAGCTGGAAGCCGACCGCTTCCACAACACCCTGATCATGGCCTACTCGGCCAAGTATGCATCCAGCTACTACGGCCCGTTCCGGGACGCGGTGGGCTCCGCCGGCAACATCAAGGGCGGCAACAAGTACAGCTACCAGATGGATCCCGCCAACAGCGACGAGGCCCTGCACGAGTGCGCCCTGGACCTGGCTGAAGGCGCGGACATGATCATGGTGAAGCCGGGCATGCCATATCTCGACATCGTGCGTCGGGTGAAGGACGAGCTGAAGGCCCCCACCTTCGCTTACCAGGTCAGCGGCGAGTACGCCATGCACATGGCGGCCTTCCAGCAGGGCTGGCTGCAACAGCAGCCGGTGATGCTGGAGTCACTGCTGGCGTTCAAGCGCGCCGGCTGCGACGGCATCCTCACCTACTTCGCCCTCGAAGCCGCCAGGGCGTTGCAGTAGGCGCGACATGCGATTACTCCTCCTGTGCATCCTGGGGTGGCTCACAAGCGCGGCGGTTGCCCGGGCCGAGTGCGACTGCCTGTGGCAGGGTTCCTTTGTAGACGTGCAGGCCGGGGCCGACCTCGTGGTGAGCGGCACGGTGGCCCGCGCCAGGGGCAACTCCATTGACCTGGCGGTGGAGCGCACCCTGCGCGGCAGCACCGACGCAGCGGAAATCCGCATATGGCTGAAAACCGCTGATTACTGTCGCCCGGAAGCGGAGCTGTTCCCCCCTGGCAGCGAGTGGGTCATGGCACTGTCGCGTATCGTTGAGGACGTGCCCGGCGGCTTCAACCCGAACACCCCCAACGTGAGCTACGGCCGCCCCGGGGATTACAGCCTGTCCAGCTGCGGCGGTTACTGGCTCAGCCGCAGCGGTGACTGGGTGAGCGGCAACCTGGTGCAGGCGCCGCGCTGGGTGCGCGATCCCAAAATGACCCCGGTGCTGATCGATTTGCTCGCCGCTTTTATCGCTGGCCAGGTGGATCCCGAGGCCCTGGCCAAGGCCAGCCGTGAGGACCCCGCGGCGCGCGAGCTGATGCTGGATACAAAAGCCTTCCTGCGAGAAAGCGACTGAGTTCGCATACGGGGTGATTGTGATTAGCTTTGCCCGCTCGTGGCTTTTATACTAATTCTCATTTTCCTGGACAACGTCGTTATCAAATTGCCTGTTCAAACTGCTTTGCAGCCCAATTTCGTTAGGAGATGTTACTGATGGACTGGCAGGCTTGGTTCACTGTCGGGCTGACTCTCGCGGTAATGGCCACGCTGATCGCGATTCCGCGCCTCACCACCGACATGGTGCTGATGGGTGCCTTATTGCTGCTCAGCGTCACCGGCATACTGGAGCCTGATGAAGCCCTGTCGGGGTTCGCCAACAGCGGCCTGATGACGGTCGCGGCGATGTTCATTGTGGCGGCGGCCATTCGTTCCTCGGGTGGTGTCGATATGGTCGTAGAGCGTATGCTGGGGCGACCGACAGGCGCGAGGGGTGCGCTGGTGCGGCTGATGCTGCCGGTGGTCGGGCTGTCCGCTTTCCTGAACAATACGCCGGTGGTAGCCACCATGATACCGGCGGTGAGCCAGTGGGCGCGGCGGATCAAAGTGCCCAGTTCCTCGCTGATGATTCCACTGAGCTACGCCTCGATCCTCGGGGGTACCATCACACTGATCGGCACCAGCACCAACCTGGTGGTAAATGGACAGTACCAGGTGCTGACCGGCAAGCCCGGCTTCGGTTTATTCGATATTGCCCCGATCGGCCTGATCTGCGCGCTGGTGGGCACTGTGTTCGTGGTCTTCGCGGCGCCGCTGCTGCTCAAGGTGCGGCGCAGCCCCGACCAGACCTTCGCCGACACCCGCAGCTTCACCTTCGAAGTTGCGGTAGCGCGCGACGGCCCGCTGGTCGGCAAGTCTATCCAGCAGGCGGGGCTGCGCCACCTGGAGCGGATTTACCTCGCCGAAATTGAGCGCGAGGGCAGCGTAATCACCGCCGTGACGCCCGAGGAGGTATTGCGCGGCGGCGACCGCCTGGTGTTCGTGGGCGAGACCGAGGCCATCGTCGATGTACTGCGCATCAACGGTCTGGTGGCTGCCGTCGGCAGCCAGCCCTCGCTGGAACGCAAGGTGCCGGAACGCCGGCTGGTGGAAGCGGTGGTGGCTGAATACTGCGAAATCGTGGGCCATACGATCCGCGACGGTCGTTTTCGCGACCGCTACGGCGCAGTGGTTCTGGCCGTGGCGCGCAATGGGGAGCACATTCGCGGACGCCTGAGTTCGATCATCCTTGCCCCCGGTGACCTGCTGTTGCTTGAGATGCGACCGGGAGACGTCGAGCGCCTGAGGCAATCGCGCGACTTCCTGCTGATGAACGTGCTCGATCACGAACTGCCGGATCACTCGCGCGCATTGCTCTCCTGGGCGATTCTGGGCGGGATTATTGCGCTGGCGACCACGGGTATCATGAGCATGCTCAATGCCTCTCTGCTTGGCGTGGCGACAATGTTGGCAACACGTTGCATCGGCGCGAGCGAGGCGCGGCGTTCCCTCGATCTGCCGGTGCTGGTCACTATCGCGGCAAGCTTCGCGCTCGGCAATGCGCTGGAAAAGACCGGGGCTGCGGATTTCCTCGGCAACAGTATTGTGGCGGGTGCCGGCAATGACGCCTGGCTGCTGCTCGCGCTCACCTATCTCAGCGTGATGGTGTTGACCGAACTGATCACCAATAACGCCGCCGCCATGTTGATGCTGCCAGTGGTGCTGGCGATCACACAGACCGCAGGTCTCAACGACGTGCCCTATGTGATGGCCGTGATGATGGCCGCCTCGGCGAGCTTTGCCACCCCGATTGGCTACCAGTGCAACCTGATGGTGTATGGGCCCGGTGGCTACCAGTTCTCCGATTTCCTGCGCATCGGCGTACCGATGAACCTGCTGATGGCGCTGGTCACCATCGTCGCCATCCCTTTCATCTGGCCGTTACAGGGTTGAGCGGCGCGCCATGATCAGCAGTAAGCGAATCACCCTGCGCACTCTCGCCAGCGGCGCCGAGCTGCACATTCGCGTCTATAACGTCAGGGGCCGCGACCCCACGGCAAGAACAGCCTACATCCAGTCCAGCATGCATGGCTCGGAGGTACAGGGGAATGCCGTTATCGCGCAGCTGCTGGAGCATTTTGCCGCCTCCCCGCCCCAGGGCAATGTGGTGCTGGTGCCAAACGCGAATCCCTATGGCATCAACCAGAAAGGCGGCGAGTACACCATGGGCAGGTTTGATCCGACCACCGGTGACAACTGGAATCGCGCCTACTTCCTGCCCCAGCTGGCGCCGCCGAAGGCGTTGCCCTGGCCAGAGCTCAGCCGGCGTTACCGGGCCGCCCTGGGCGCCGCGGTGCGCAGGGAACTGCGCGGCAATATCCCGTTTGCGCGCAAACTGGCGCTTACCCTGCAGTCACTGGCACTGGCGGCGGATTATGTGCTCGACCTGCACTGCGCCAACAATTCGGCGCGGCACCTCTACGCCCCCGAGTATGCGCAGGACTGCGCTCGCTATCTGGGGATCCCGCTGATCCTGTCCGTTCCCGATGCCTTCGGTGGCGCCCTCGACGAGGCGCAGAGCTGCCCCTGGTGGCGGCTGTGGAAATCGCTGCAGGCCAGGGGCTACGACAACCTGCCACCCGCGAGCGAGCTGCCACAGGGCTACACCGTGGAACTCGGCGACCAGGAGCGGATCTCCCGGGCCGATGCCCGCGTCGATGCCGCCGGGATCCTGAACTTCCTGCGCTATAAAGGCGTGGTGCCTGGTCGCGCCAAGGCGCCGGCGCGCAGCTATATCTGCCCGCTGTCCTGCTACAAGGTGATCCATTCAGGCTACGCTGGCCACACTGACTTCGCCCCTGTGCTGGGGCGACAGGTCAAGCGCGGTGAGCTGCTGGCGCAGACCCTGCAGTTCGGGGCGGCACCGAGGTGGCAGCCCACCCTGGCCGAGGAGGACTGCATCCCGGTCCTGCATTACAGCTCGGCGGTGGTGCACGAGGGTGACGAACTTATCAAGGTATTCACCAACTACCGCACGGTGCGCTAGGAGCCCTCAGCGCTTGCGCCAGAGGGCGCGCCGGGGGTTCCTGCCCTCCACCAGGTCCATCAGCTCATCGAGCATCATCAGTGACAGGCCCCAGATGCAGCGACCCTGGTAGAAATAACAGGGCAGCGGCATTTTGATTCCCTTGTAGGTCCACTCCATCTGTTCGCGGTTGTCGGTATCGAGCAGGAACTCCAGCGGCACCCAGACCACTTCCGCCACTTCCTCGTTGGGGCTGAAGCTCACCTCACGCTCCAGGCGAAACACGAAAGGCGTGACTGCCATGCCAAAGGGCCCCTTGCGGGGCCGGGTGATGATATCCGACAGGCGGCCGATACACTGGTCCTCCGCGGTGAGTTGCAGCCCCACCTCTTCTTCCGTCTCGCGTACCGCCACCGCGAATCCATGGGCGTCGCTCTTGTCCATACGCCCGCCGGGAAAAGCCATGTGGCCGGACCAGGGGTCCCCCTCCCTTTCCGCCCGCTTAATCATTAGAATGTGCAGCTCGCCTTCACGCACCTGCAGGATCATGGCAACGGCAGAGCGCCGCATCAGCCGGCGCCAGACTTTTCTGCCCGGACTGTGGTCGGACAGTCGGCTTTCGATGAGTTCCAGCAGTGGTACAGGCACAGGGCGTCGTCCGCAGGGTTTTAGTCGATTAAGCCAGCCGCCGGCGCCGGATACAAGTCGCGACCGATAGGGACATCATGACAACCACTCCCCTGCTTGAACTGCGCAAGGTCAACCTGGTCTACCGGGCGCTGCCCGCCCTGCGCGATATCAACTGGGCCCCGCTGCCAGGCCAGCAGTGGGCCTGCCTCGGGCCCAACGGCGCCGGCAAGACCAGCCTGGCCCGGGTGCTGAGCGGCGAGGCCACCCACTTTTCCGGTGACTTCATTCGCTCCGCTCGCCTGGCAGAAAAAGGCGTCGCCTACGTCTGCTTCGAACAGGCAAGAGCCCTGTGCGACCGCGACCGCAAGCTCGATGACTCCGAGTTCCGCGCCGACGCCAGCGACCCGGGCACCACGGTGCGCTCCGCCATCCTCGGCGGCCGGCCACTGGATGCACGCTGCCAGGGCTGGGTGGAGCGCCTGCGTATAGGCCATATCCTGCAGCGCGGCCTGCGCTTCATCTCCACCGGAGAGATGCGCAAGACCCTCCTGATCAGGGCGATCCTGAACGAGCCAGCACTGCTGATCCTGGACAGCCCCCTGGACGGCCTGGACCTTGCCAGCCAGGCTGAAATGCGCCGCATCATCGATGAGTTGCTGCACTCGGATATGGCTGTGCTGCTGCTGTGCCGGCAGCTGGAGGACATCCCGACGGCTACCACCCACGTCATGGTGCTGGCCGGCGGCGGCCTGGTCACGGCCGGTGCCCGCACCGCTGTCCTGGCCGACCGCGAGGTGCAGTCCCTGATGAATCCGCCCATGGCTGATCTGGGCACCCTGCCCGCCCCCACACCCCGCCCGTACCAGCTGCCCGCCGGCGGGCCGCTGCTGGAACTGCGCAACGTGAACGTGAGTTACGGCGATCTGGTGGTGCTGCGCGAGGTGAACTGGGTCATGGGCCGGGACACCCACTGCTGCGTCGCGGGGCCCAACGGCTGCGGCAAGACCACCCTGCTCAGCCTGATCACCGGCGACAATCACAAGGCCTATGGCCAGGACATCACCCTGTTTGGCATTCGCCGCGGCAGTGGCGAGAGCGTGTGGGACATCAAGCAGAAATACGGCCAGCTCGATACCCAACTGCACCTGAACCATGTGCGCGGCATGCGGGTGGTGGAGGTGGTGGTGTCCGGTTTCTTCGACACCATCGGCCTGTACGATGACTGGGGCGACGTGCAGCGCGACAGCGCGCTGCAGTGGCTCGCCGCCCTGGGCCTGTCCGCCTACAGCAGGGAAGGCTTCGATGCCCTCTCCTTCGGCCTGCAGCGCATGGTGCTGCTGGCCCGCGCGATGGTCAAATCGCCGATCATATTGCTACTGGACGAACCTACCCTGGGGCTGGATGGCCACCACCGCAAGCTGATGCTGCGCGCCATCGACCATATCGCCGCCAACAGCGACACCCGGGTGATTTTTGTCAGCCATTCGGCAGGAGAGGTTCCGGCCTGCATCAACCAGCATCTGCTGTTCGAGCCGATGGCGGATGGTTTCAATGTCGTATGCCGGGAGTAACTGGCCGCTGCGTGTCGCGGCGACCTGGGTTCAGGCAGCCGCAAGCACCGCGCGATCCTCCGGCCGCCGGATCGCAAAAAACACCGCATACAGGGTTGGCACCACGATCAGGGTCAGCAGAGAGGCAAAGCCGAGGCCGGCCATGATCGTCACCGCCATGTTTACGAAAAAAGCGTCAGCCAGCAGTGGAATGAGCCCGAGAATGGTCGTTGCCGCCGCCAGCACCACCGGCCGAACCCGGCTGACGCAGGAGTCCAGCAGGGCCTCGTAGGGATCCTTGCCACTGGCGATCTGCTGGTCTATTTCCTCGATGAGAACGATCGCGTTCTTGATCAACAGGCCGATCAGCGACAGCGCGCCAAGCAGGGACATGAAGTCGAAGGCACCGTCGATGGCAAGCAGGCCCACGGTTATGCCGACGATGGCCAGCGGCACGGTCAGCCAGATGATGGCTGGCTGGCGCAGCTTGCCGAACAGGAAAATACTGGTGAGGATCATCAACAGGAAACCCAGGGGCAATGCGGCCGCGAGGCCCAGCTGGGCGTTCTTTGAATCCTCGTATTCTCCGCCCCATTCCAACTGGTAACCCGGCGGCAACTCTAGCGCCTCGATCTGCGGTTGCAGGCGTGCCAGCAGGGGTCCCACGATCCCATCCACCGGGTTTGCGGAAGCGATGATGGTCTGCATGCGGTCGCGTCCCCGGATCACGGAATTCTCCCAGCGGGTTTCGTAACCCGAAACGACCTGTGATACCGGCACGGTACGGCGCAGCACCGGGCTCCACACCTGGGTGTCGCGCACCTCATCGATATTGCCGCGCTCCTCCTCGGGCGCGCGCAGGCGGATGGGCAGCTGGCGATTGCCATCGCGATAACGCCCCACGTCGATGCCATCGAAGGCAAACTTGAGGGCGTCCCCCAGCTCCTGGCGATCCACTCCCAACTGGCGGGCAAGCTGTTCATCGAAAATCGGCGTCGCCACCTTCACCGGGGAGCGCCAGTCGTTGCGCACATCGGTGGCGTAGGGATCGGCCCGCATGATGGCCTCCGCGGCATCCGCCAGGCGGCGCAACACTTTTTCATCCGGCCCGGAGAATCGCGCCTCGATCCTGGCATCGCGACCGGGACCGATACGCAGCGGCTTGAGCATGGGGTCGGTCCAGGGCATCTCCTGTTGCATGAAGCTCCGGGTGGCGGCAACCATCGCCGGAATCTGCTCGCGATGTTGGGTGCGAACAATGACCTGGGCGTAGACCGGGCTGGGCTCCTTGGCGTCGTAGACGAGGGTAAAGCGCTGGTGCGGGCCGCCGATGACCACAGCGGTCTGCACCACGCCCGGCTGCTTGCGGATGAATTCGCTGACCCGCAGGGCGTCTTCACGCGTCTTGCGGATATCGGTGCCCTCCGGCTCCCACACGTCGACAAAAAACAGGGGCGTGCGGGAATCCGGGAAGAAGCCGCTCTTGATCGAGCCAAAGCCGATCAATGCCAGGGCAAATACTGCCACTACCACCGCCAGGGTGATCCAGCGATGATTGATTGCGGCCGCCACCGCCGACCGGTAAGCCTGGAACAGCCTGCCGGCATAGGGATCCCTGCCCACGGCGGCGTCACCACTGCCGGTCTTCAACAACAGGGCGCATAACAGTGGCGTGGTACTGATCGCGGTGATCCAGCTGAGGGACAGGGAGATGAGGATCACGTAAAACAGGGAACTGGCGAATTCGCCGGTATTGTCCGGCGACAGGCCGATGGCCGAGAACGCGAGGATACCGATCAGTGTGCCCCCCAACAGGGCCCAGATGGTTCTGCCAACCGACTCGCCGGCCGCCTGCATGGCTTTCATCCCCGCCTGCATGCGTACCTGCATACCCTCGGCCACCACAATGGCGTTATCCACCAGCATGCCCAGGGCGATGACCAGGGCACCGAGGGAAATTCGCTGCAGCTCGATGCCGAACAGGTACATCAGCAGCAGGGTGCCCGCCACCGTGATCAGCAGCACCGCACCAATGACGATACCGGTGCGAATACCCATGAATGCCAGCAGCACCACCAGCACGATGGCCACCGCCTCGCCCACGCTGACGATGAAGCCACTGACCGACCTCTCCACCTCCTCGGGCTGGTTATAGACAGTCTCCAGTGTCATTCCGATGGGGATGACCGGCAGCAATGACTGCAGCATTTGGTTGACGCGCTCGCCAACCTCGACCACATTCTGCCCGGCTGCCATTGAGATGCCGATACTCAGGGCGGGATGGCCGTTCAGGTAGTACATTTTCCCCGGCACTTCCTCATAGGCCCGGGTGATGGTGGCAAAGTCTTTCAGGCGAACGAGGGTCCGGTCGCTGGAGCTGATCAGCACTTCGCCTATAGCCTGCACGGACTGGAAATCGCCGGTGGGGCTGAAACGCACGTAGTCATCCCCGACCTGTTCACTGCCCGCGTCCACCACCTCGTTCTGGGAACCCAGCACCGACGCCAAC
>JBFZEF010000075.1:0-2779 GCA_041307045.1 Halioglobus sp. | reverse complement strand
GTTGGTCCTGCGAATGCGCAGGTCGTCGGTGGTGGTGGTCATTGGCCCATCCATACTGTTGCAGGCCGGCAAGGCTATTCCGGCAGTTCAAAGGGCCGCCAATATACCACCGATGCCGTGGGTTGGGCAGGGCGATCGGGCGGCCGTAGTGCTATGATCCGCAGTGACCGGCGCGCCAGAAATACCGGGCACCAGAACAGAGAGCAGAACAGGGAGAAGTCGCGCAGCATGACAATACGAACAAAAATACTCAGTGCCAGCGGCGGGGTGCGCGAGGGTGCCGAAGATGTCCTGCAACAATGGCCTACCGGGCAGGCAGATATCCTGTGGCTTGATATCGAGGGCGAAATATCCGCGGCCATGCGCACACAGCTGTCCGGGCTGGGCCTGCACAGGCTGGCCATTAACGATGTTGAGCGCAAGCGCCAGCCGCCCAAGGTGGAAGAGTTCAGCGGCAACACCTTCATCCTCTTTCGCGGCATTGCCCAACTCGACGAGGACCTGATACTGACACCACTGCAGATCGGTTTCTTTGTCGGTGAGAACTACCTGGTCACGATCCATCGCAGCGCATCGAGAAGCGTCAACCGGCTCTGGGCAGAAACCGGCGATGGCACCTCGCAGCGCTCCCCTGCCCGGCTGGCCCTCTCGGTCATGGCCTACGCGTCCGAGCGCTATCTTGAGAAAATCCTCGACTTCGAAAGCCGCCTGGGTGAGCTGGAGGAGAGCCTGCTCAGCAAACCCTCGGACAGCGTGATGACGGAACTGGTGGGTTACCGCTCGGAATTGCGCAAGTTGCGCCGCATATTCAATTACCATAACCGCCTGCTGGAGGAGATCCTCGAGCACGAGCCGAAGTACCTCGGCACTGGCCAGGAGGAGAACCGGCACTTGTGGCGAGCGCTGCGAGACCGCTGCGAGCGACTGTTCAGCCTGACCGGTATGTATTACGAGATTTGCGGCGACCTGGTGGAGGGTTACATCTCCATCAGCTCACACCAGCTGAACAACACCATGAAGATCCTCACCATCATCACCGCCATTTTTGTGCCGCTGAGCTTCCTGGCGGGGCTGTACGGCATGAACTTCGACAATATGCCGGAACTGCATTTTCAGTACGGCTATTTCTTCCTCCTGGGGATTATGGCCTCAACCGCGGGCCTGTTGGTGTATATCTTCAAGCGCAAGCGTTGGCTCTAGCGCATCGCATTACCAGCTGTTGCGCAATTCCCTCAGTTTCAGGAACACGGTGGCCGCGTCCGGCGCCTGCGGCAGGTCCGGGAATGCCTCCCGCAGCCGCGCAATCACACCCGGGTTGTCCAGTCGCATAAAGGTATTGATGCGCCGTTCCAGGGCCATGTCCGACACCAGCGCATGCTGCGGATCCTGGTTTCTCGCCTGCTCCAGCAGGGCGGCGGCGTCCTCGTTGCCCGGCTCCCGGTCCAGGGTAAAGGCGAGGTTGTTCGCCAGATAATCGTGGCCGGGATAGATCAGGGTATTGTCCGGCAACTGCGCCAGCTGTTCGGCAAAGGTGGTATACAGCTGGCGCGGGTGACCGCCATTATGACAGTTGCCGGCGCCGGCATTGAACAGGGTGTCGCCGCTGAACAGGGCGGGCGTATCGGTGTGGGATAGCAGACAGATATGGCACATGGTGTGGCCGGGCGTATCCAGGGCCTCGAGTTCCACGGTTTTGCCTACCCTGATGACATCGCCAGCCTGCAGGCCCCGGTCAATGCCGGGAATGGATTTCTTCGCGTTGGTGTGCGCCAGCAGGCGGGCGCCGGTGGCAGCGATAAGCGCGCTGTTGCCGCCGGTGTGGTCGAGGTGCTCGTGGGTATTCAACACCTGGGTGATCTCCCAGCCCCGGTCCCGTGCACGACCCAGGCACTTTTCATGATCCAGCGGATCCACCGCCAGTGCCTCGCCGGTCTCGCCGCAGGCGATCAGGTAGTTGAAATTGCGGTAGGCATTGCCGGTCCAGATCTGCTCTACAATCACGATGGTTTTCCTCCAGACAGTGCTGCGTTGCGTTCCCAGGATAAAATAATAGCAGGCCGATACCCGGGCAGGGAAACTATTCGCCTGCGGGTTCATGCCGGGCAGGAGGTCGAGAGGATACGAATTGCCTGCCCACTGGCGCGAGCGTAGACTTCCACCATGCGCAATCTAATCAGAAAGTTTCAGTCCTACTGGCTGGCTGATGCCAGCTTCGTCACCCTGCTGGTCATGCTCTTTGCCGCAGTATTCGTACTCCCGGTGATCATGGAATTCAGTGGTCAAGGAGTAATGATGTTCAACATTCTCCTGCTCAGTGTATTTTTCTCGGGGATATTCTCGACGCGCAGTGTGGCGCTCATGTCGGTCTCCGCAATTCTGTTCGGCATCCACCTGACCCTGCGGATTATTCGCTTCGGAGAAAACCCCTATTCGTTTTACGTTATGGAGAATCTCATTGGCATCGCCAATACGCTTGTGTTCATCTACATCAACCTTCGACTGCTGTTTCGCGACCAGATCGTCAACACCTACCGGATTATCGGAGCGGTCAATGTTTATCTCCTGTTGGCCCTCATGGGTGCTCTCACCCTGGAAGTCATTCACGCCATTACCGGCGCTTCCATTGGCGGCAATGTCGTGTTGAGCGGGATGGACGAGGACTACGCCCACTTCATTTATTTCAGCCTGGCCTCATTGACGACCGTCGGCTTCGGGGACATCTATGCCGTGAGCACGTCCGCCAGGATGCTGGCCACTTTCCTGTCCACCTTGGGCATCC
>JBFZEF010000073.1:0-6674 GCA_041307045.1 Halioglobus sp. | reverse complement strand
TTTGGTGCCGGTCTTTCGCGCTTCAGTGACTGTTCTTCCAAATGAAGTCCTGTCCCGGAATTTAACCCTTGAAGTATCGATCAGTTTCCCGCTTCACGACTTTCGAGAGGATCAATAACGCGATCAGGTTGGGAATTGCCATCATGCCGTTCATGAGGTCGGAAAAGTTCCAAACGAACTCCAGTTTCAACATCGCCCCGACGATGACCGCGGATACGAATACGACCCGGTAGATGCGGATGGCGCGCCCCCCGGCCAGGTATTCGACCGCCTTCTCGCCGTAATAGCTCCAGCCCAGCAGGGTGGAGTAGGCAAACAGCGCCGTGGCGATCGCCACAATGATGGCCCCGGACGGCCCCAGTGTCTGGGCGAAACTGAGGCTGGTGAGTTGTCCCGCGCCCACGCCCTCGGTCCAGGGCGTGGCGGTGAGGATCACCAGCGCAGTCATGCTGCACACGACCAGGGTGTCTATGAAGGTTTGCGTCATGCTCACCAGCGCCTGGGTGACGGGATCCTTGGTGCGCGCCGCCGCCGCCGCGATTGGCGCCGAGCCGAGGCCCGACTCGTTGGAAAACACGCCGCGCGCAACGCCGTAGCGGATTGCCGCCGCCACCGCGGCGCCGGCGAAGCCACCTCCCGCCGCGATCGGGTTGAACGCGTGGTAGAAAATCAGCCACAGCGCATGCGGTATCTCGCTGGCATTGACCACCAGCACCACCAGCGACATGGCCAGATAGCCGATGATCATGAAGGGCACCAGCAGGGAGGTGAAGCGACCGATGGAGCGGATGCCGCCCAGTATGACCAGGCCGGTCAGCAGCATCAGCACGACACCGGTGACCCAGGGCTCGATATTGAAAGTGGACTCGAAAATGCCGGCCACCGCGTTCGCCTGGGTCATGTTGCCGATGCCGAAAGCCGCCAGGGCAGTGAACAGCGCGAAAAACCAGCCCAGTGTGGGCAGGTTCGCCCCCTTGGCCAGGTAATACATCGGGCCGCCGCGCATGCCGTGCTCACCGTGCTCCCGGTATTTCACCGCCAGCACCGCCTCGGCGTACTTGGTCGCCATACCCACCAGGCCTGTCATCCACATCCAGAAGACCGCGCCGGGCCCGCCCAGGGTGATGGCGGTTGCCACCCCGACAATATTGCCGATGCCCACGGTAGCCGCCAGTGCTGTCATCAGGGCGGCGAAGTGGCTTATGTCGCCGGCATGGGCGTGGTCCTTCTGGAAAATCAGCCGGAAGGCATGGGGCAGGACACGAAACTGCATGCCTTTCAGCAGGATGGTGAGGTACAGCCCTGTGCCCACCAGCAATATCAGCATGGGCGGCCCCCATACCCAGCCCGACAGGGTGGACACCAGCGATTCGATAGCCTGCATCAATTACGTCTCCCCTGCGAAAGCCGGGTCCCGGATGTCAACTCACAGCCCCGGCGGAGGCTGGTATGCGATTTGCCGCCAGGTCATTGGGCGGATTCCTGATACAACGGGTGCCGGCGGGATGGTAGATATACGCCACGCAGCCGTTGCAGTTGTCGCAGCCGGACTCGATCAGCTCGCCGCTGCGGAATTTATTGACCAGGGCCGGGTCATGCAGCAGGGCGCGCGCCAACACCACGCAGTCGAAGCCTTCGGCTACCGCCTGCTCGGCATTGGCCAGGGACTTGATTCCCCCCAGGTAGGCCAGCGGCAGTTCCACCGCGGCGCGGATCCTGCGCGAATACTCGAGGAAATACATCTCCCGGAAGCTGATGTCCGGCTCGCGCGAGGCGGCGGCCTTCATCATCAGCGCCGTCAGCCAGTCGCCCTGCTGGCGCAGCACCCTGCTGATTTCCTCCCGGTTCATCTTGCTGCCGAACATGAACCAGGTGGACTCCACGTTGCGCCCGCCGCTCAGTACCAGCATGTCGGCGCCCGCCGCCTGCAGTGCCCGCGCGGTGACCACGCCGTCCTCGACGCTGGCCCCGCGGCGGGTGCCGTCCGCCACATTGATTTTTGCCAGCACTGCCGTGGTGTCGCCCACCGCCTGCTTCACCGCCGCCAGTACCCGGGCCGGGAAGCGCACCCGGTTTTCCGGGGAGCCGCCGTACTCGTCCTGGCGCCGGTTGCTGAGCGGCGAGATAAACTGGTTCAGCAGGTAGCCGTGACCCATGTGCAGTTCCACCGCGTCAAACCCGGCCTCACGGGCGAGCCGGGCGGCGGCGACGAACTCGGCGGTGACCCGCTCCATGTCAGCCGCGTTCATTGCGCGCTGGAGGAAATTGCCCTTGAGCATGCCCGCCGGGTTGAAGCCGCCGCAGGAACTGATGGTGCGGCCCTTCACTTTCATCCCCGTAACAAAGGAGCCGCCATGGGTGATCTGGGCGGAAATGGCCGCGCCGCCGGCATGCACTGCCGCGGTGAGCGCCCGCAGGTCCGGCAGGATGTCGGGGCGCATCCAGATCTGGTTGGGCAGGGTGCGCCCCTCGGGCGCCACGGCCATATAGGCGACGGTGGTCATGCCCACACCGCCCCTGGCGAGTTCACTGTGATGCTGCAGCAGTGCCCTGGTGGGTCTGCCATCCAGGCACATCGCCTCGTTGGCGCCGGACTTGATGAAGCGGTTGCGCAGGGTCAGGGGACCGATTGTCACCGGTTCGAAGGGCGATGACGCGGTGTTCATGGGGCCGCCGCGCCCCCGGCCGGCTGGATCCGGGCCGGCGCCGGCAGGCTGATCGCGTGCTGTCGTCATCTAGGGCTTTTTGACCTGGTTGAATTCACCCTCGAACCGGATGCTGACCTCGTCGCCGATCAGTGGCGGGGACAGCAGGTAAGTCATACCGAAGGTCGATCGTTTGAAACTGCCGCGGGCGGAAAAGCCGATCGCGCCCGTTGCGGGCTGCATTGGGTGACTGGCAGTTGAACCGACCACGGTGGCATCCAGTTGCACGGGGTGGGTTTGCCCGAGCAGGGTTAAATCACCGACGATCTGCAGCGCTCCCGGCACGCTGGAGCGCACCTGGGTGGAGCGGAAGGTGATTTCCGGGAACTTGCCCGCGTTGAAAAACTTGTCGCTCTGCGCAAGGTCCTCGTCCCAGCTCGAGAACTTTGAGTCCGCGTGGGAAGCCTTGTAGTCAGCGGGGTAATCGGTGCGTATCGAGGCGGGATCGATGGTCGCCTCGACCGAGGATTTTTCGGGTTGCGCCGGGTCGTATTGCAGCAGCACCTTGTAACTGGTGAAACGCGCCACGTAATTTGACAGCCCCAGGTGATTGACGCTGAAACTCAGGCTGCTGTGGGTCGGGTCGATCCGGTATTGCCCCGCGGGCGCGCCGGCGTCAGCTGCCGCCTGCCCGGCGGCCAGGGCCGGTCCCGTCGCGAGAACCAGAAACATGAGCGTGCCGGCCAGGGCCGCAGAGGCGGTTGGGTACAGTGGGACTTGCATGGGTGCTCCCTCTTGAATGATAGGCGGACACAGTATAACGACAACGGGGTGGAAAATGCTCGCCTCGCGGCACGGCCGAGCCAGCCTCCTAGCGGCGGCTGGCCCGGATCATCAGGTTGCGCGGGGTCAGCCGGGGTTCGCAGAAGGTACCCACGCCGATGCTGTAACCCTGCTCGCCCAGGTAGAGCGCGCGGTCCAGCACCAGCCATAGCTCCAGTGCCCGGCGCAGGCCATGGCGGGGCAATTCCATGCGGCTCACCCGGGCCAGGCGTTGCCATCCCAGCTGCTCGAACTGCGACCAGTCTGTTGTGGCCGGCACTGCGAGTGCCTTCAGGCCGGCTGCATGCCGGCAGAAATCGGCAAAGCTGCCGGCGAACACCGCATCCGGAATGGAGGGCACAGGCAGGTACTCATCGGCGCCGCGCAGCTGGCGCTGGAGAGCGTCAAAGCCGAGCCGCCAGGCGCTTTTCTTCTCTCGCCGTCGGGCGGCGGCAGCCGATGAGGTCACGGTCTCCTGCACAGCGAGCCGGCAATCATCCCGGCTCAGGGTCAGCGCGCAGGCCTTTCCGGCCTGTGAGAACGGACTGTAGCGGGCGCTGGCGCTCAGGTGGTAGCAGCAGGGTGACAGGTGCAGGCTGTGCATCTGCCCGGCGGCCACCAGCTCGATCAGGCGGCGATGGAGGTCACCGCAGGCATGCAAGGCCACCGCGTGGCGTGCCTGCCCGGCGATGGAAGTCGGATCGTCCGCCAGGACATCGCATTGCTCCAGCCGCACATCCAGTTGCAGCCGCCGGCTCATGGCGTTGCCGCTGGCGCACAGCTGCGGATTGCGTTCCAACGCGGTGACGGGCACCGCGAAGCGCTTGCAGATGGTCCGGCCCAGGTGCGCCTTGCCCGCGCACCATTCCAGTACGCCGCCCTCAATATCGTCCAGGCAGGCAGTGAACGCCGCAACCTGCTGCCACTTGCGACCCGGAATATCGCGCTCGAAGCCCGGCGGATAATCACTGTGCCTCGCCGCCAGCGCGGGTACGCATAGCAGCACCTGGAAGCAGGCCAGGCCCGGAACGTAGCCGGCCAGCCAGTCCAGCAGTGCAGCGTGGTCGGCCTCCAGGGCGACAAGCTCGCGTTCGCGCAATGCGGCCAGCGCGGCTGTGAGTGCCGGGTACTGTGACTCCCAGGGCAATACCGGGAGACAAAACGGCGCCGGTCGCCACAGGTTCTCGTACGCTTTCAACCCGGCGCTGAGCTGGTCAAAACGCCTGGCCTGCTCGGTCGGGCAATTATCGAGTCCGCTCTGAGCCACCTGTTTCAGGTGGAAAGTCGGCCGAACCGCGACCAGAAGCTGTCTATCGGCGGCGGCATCCTGCCATTCCCGCTTTCCAGCGCGGTTGAGATGTAGGCGACCGAAGGCGTCGCCAGGGTCTTGTAACAACGACCGATCAGATGCAGTACTTCCGCACCGGGCCATTCCGGCGGCAACAGTGCATCCGGCAGGTGGGTGTCCTGCAGCAGGATGCGGCGGTAGTCGTGAATCAGCAGGATGCGGGCGAGGAAGGCAGTTTGCGGATCGAGCCGGGGCTCGCGCTGCAGCCACTTGTCGAGCGGCCTGTAATGGGCGAGGAAGTCCCGGTAGCCGCCCGCCACCTCGCGCAGCTGCCAGCACTCATGTACCAGCTTGCGCAGTAGCTGCTGCGACGAGAGCTCGGAGCTGTCCGCCTCGAATAGCAGTACCTTGTCGGTGGCATCGAATTCCTGCATGGTCTGGAGCAGGGCGCTGCCCCCGTCGCCGGGCCTGGCGAAGGTGCCCGCGGAGATGGTCCTGAATCCCTGCCAGTGGAGGCTGCGCCTGAAGGGCTCGCGATTCTTCTCGGGAATATCCAGCGGGATAAGGATCTGCCAGCGACCATTCCAGCGCCGGGACTCCAGGGCGTAGATGTGCCGCGTCGCGCGCTCGTATTCCTGGTTGCCGTAGGTGGTGAAACGGTAGTAGCTGCGCCTGCCTACCCGCTGCGCCTCCAGCCAGCCTTCCTTTACCAGGCGAAAAACGGAGGTCCTGACAAGGCGATCGCTGATGCCGAAGGGCTGCAGCGCCTCTACCAGGCTGCTCAGCCACAGGGTGCCGCCGTGCTGGGATACCACGTCCCCGAACAGGGTGATGATCAGGGACGTGGTCCGTATGGGCTGGCGGCTGGAAAAGTCCGCCAGCAGGCGTTTTACGACGGCCGGATGTGACACGTTACGGGTCCCTTGTCATCGAGCGCAGGCAGGGTGTGTACCTCGACTACAATAGTACTTCGATTGTCGGTGCTTTACCCACTCGCAATGCCCGGGGCGGGAGTCGGCGCAGTCGGTGCGGTCAAAAGTGATACATAAACGTTGATTAATAGCAAATTACCGTATTATATTCACCCACCCCCACGATAAAAGCAAACTGTTTGGAGGGAGTATGAGCAAAGCCCACTGTCTGGAACCCCTGCACCCGATTGAAACCGCGAGCCTGGATGAATTGCGCAACCTGCAGCTGCAGCGCCTGCGCGCCAGTTTGCAGCACGCCTACCGCAACAGCCCGGTTTACCGTGCCAGCTTCGACGCCCACGGGGTGCACCCGGATGACCTGGCCGCCCTCGAGGACCTCGGCCGCTTTCCATTCACCACCAAGGGTGACCTGCGCGATAACTACCCCTTCGGCATGTTTGCCGTACCCATGGAGCAGGTCGTGCGGGTTCACGCCTCCAGCGGCACCACGGGTAAGCCGACCGTGGTGGGCTATACCAAGGCGGATATCGAGACCTGGTCCGAGGTAGTGGCTCGCTCCATCCGCGCCGCCGGTGGCGTCGCGGCCGACAAGGTGCATGTGTCCTATGGCTACGGCCTGTTTACCGGTGGCCTCGGTGCCCACTACGGCGCCGAGAAACTCGGCTGCGCCGTCATCCCCATGTCCGGCGGGCAGACCGAGAAGCAGGTGCAGCTCATCCGCGATTTCGACCCGGATATCATCATGGTGACGCCGTCCTACATGCTCAACATCGCCGACGAGATGGACCGGCAGGGGGTCGATACCAGCAAGCTTGCATTGCGGGTCGGCATCTTCGGCGCCGAGCCCTGGACCGATGCCATGCGCAGGGAAATCGAGCAGCGCCTGCATATCGACGCGGTGGATATCTACGGCCTGTCGGAAGTGATGGGACCGGGGGTGGCCCAGGAGTGTGTGCAGAGCAAGGACGGCCCCACCATCTGGGAGGA
>JBFZEF010000070.1:0-7826 GCA_041307045.1 Halioglobus sp. | reverse complement strand
CATCCAGTCAGATGGCATCGCTCTGGGACAGCCAGATAACGGCACAGGCCAGCAGCAACATGCCGGCCGCGGCGGCGGCGATCGTGGGCAGGAATAAAGCGCCCTCGAACGCGAGCATGGCTGTTACGGGCTGGGTGATGGCATGGATGAGCTGGCTGCCCGCCGGTGTCAGCCAGGCGGCCAGGGCGGAACCCACCGCGGTAAATGCCAGTAGTACCAGGTTCGCAAGCCATCCCGGCAGGCGCCTGGTCGTCGCCACCCGGGAGATAACCCGCGCACTGAAACCGGCGTCATCAAAATACGGTTCGGTATTGCGCAGCGCGCCCAACACGTTCTCGAAATCATCTGTACTGGTCATGTTCACACTCCGCTGTTCCAGCCGACCATCAGTAGTTTAAGGCGTTCCTGGCCTCGGGAAATATAGCTTTTAACCGTACCCAGCGGGATATCCATGATGTCGGCGATCTCTGCATGTGACAACTGGCGCTGGAGGGACAAGTGTAAGGCCATGCGCTGCTCCGGTGGGAACGTTTCCAGCGCCCGGGCGAAATCCCGGTGCAGGTCCTCGCTGGTTTGCGGGTTGAACCCGGCCTCGGCCAGGTGGCCCTCCTCCAGCGACACTTCACTCTTGCGGCCGCGACAGTGCGCGGCGAAGCAATTGTAGGCAATACGGTAAATCCAGGTAAAGAATCTCGCATCCCCCTTATAGCTGCGCAGTGACCGGTACACCCTGATGAAGGTCTCCTGGGCAAGATCATCCGCCAGCGCCTCATCCCAGCCCGTCAATTGCCGCAGCGAGTAACGCAGCTGGGACTGGTAGCGCTTGACCAGCTGCCCGAACGCATGCTGGTCGTCACTGTCCAGTACCCGGTCAATCAGGCACTGGTCGTCGAGATTCATGGGCGTTGCTTCGGCCTGCCGCGCTACCTCGCCTCCAGCTTCCAGATCAGCAGCTGGGCAAAACCAATAAACAGGGGAATCAGGCCAAGGGCCGCCGCCCCGTTTTTGCCCATCACCACGAAGCAGGCGATGATTCCCAGGCCGGCACCGGTCATAACCAGACCCTTGCGCAGGCTGCTCTTAGGAGTCACTTCAGCCTGCAGACTGCTCATCACCTCGGCGGGAACATCCTTGCCGCTGCTCACGTACTGGCTGATGGTGTCATGTACGAGCCTTTTCTTGCGGTAATTGGCATAGAGGACCACGGCCACGATCAGCAGTGGCGAACCGAAAATCAGGGTGATGGCGGTCATCGCAATCAGCATATCGGTGACGGAGGCCGAATCATCGCCGGATCCCAGGTGAACCCCGCCAGTGGCTGCCCCGCTTACATCGGCCAGGGCATCCAGGGCCTGCCTGATGTCCTGTCTGGCCTCGGCCTTTTCTTCCGCGGACATCTGGTCACCGGTGGCATCGATGATAGAGCCCAGTTTGGCCTGGGCCTTCTCCTGCAGTTGCTGCAGGTCTGCCGATGTCGTGGGGCTGTCGCCCGCGGCGTCGCGATCAATATCGACGACAATGGAAAGGCCGCGCTCCTGGGGTTCCGCTGCCGAATTATCGGCGGTGTCGGCATAGCCCGGCGCGGCCAGGAGGGTGATGAGCAGTGCGCTGCAATAAATGGCTTTCATGTGGTTTCTCCGGGTCAGGTAAGGGGATTGTGGCGCGCCGACAGGTACTGATGGATAAGCGGTGCAATCGGCAGCACCGGGCAATCGGCCTGCGCATGTTTGTCCGCAGGGTCGTTGGTCGCGGTGGCACCGACCCGCGAAGTGGCCTGCCGGGACTCACTGCGGCTATAAAATTCACGCTCGAGTGCGTCGCCAATCCGTTGGTCAATCCTGGTCTGCAGCACCTCGTTTACACCTCGCAACGGCAGTGCTTCCTCCAGGGCCAGGGCCGGGCCTGCGAGCGCCAGCAGTAATATCAGGCCTGTAAGCTGTGGTTTCTGTGTTTTCATGATGACTTGCTCCTCGGGTAATGATGTTGCTTACCCGATTAGATGCAGCGACGCAGGCCTTTGGATGCAGCGCCCGCAAAATATTTTTTCGTCAAGTCACAGCATGTTGATTTACAAGGTAATTCATTTTTTTCCGGGCGCCGGCGCGGACCTAAGGGAACCGACGAACGCGTTTCAGTGGGAACTCTCCAGGTACTCCCGCAACCGCGCCTCGGCCTGGTCGCCGAACAGGATGGCGCAGGCCTCCCGCAGGCCGGGGGCGTGCTGGTACTGGCTGCGCCGCACCACCAGCTCGATCTTGGAGCGACGGCGCATGAAGTCCTCCAGCTTCACGATCATTTCCCGGCGGGCGGCCAGCTCGATTTCGCAGCGGGTGTACTCCGCGTTCTCGATCAACAGCTGCGCGCCTCGCTCATCCTCCCGGATACGCTCCAGCAGGCCGAAAGCGCTCTCGCCGTAGCGGCGCCAGAAACGCTGCGACAGCGGCTCGGAGGAGGCGGGCGCGGTAAGCGAGTCCAGCTCCATCAGGCGCGCCTGCAGCATGAACTCGGCGCGCAGGTCCGGGCCCGGTTCGCCGTACCAGCGGTGATTGGGAGCGGGCGGCTCGATACCCAGCCGGCGCACATGCGCCATGACCTCGTCGCCAACGTTGAGGCAATCGGTGAGCTTGCCCCCGAAGATGCTCAGGTGTCGCCCGACCTCATCCACTTCGATCACATGTTTGCGCGATAGCGCCACCCAGTCCGCCACACCGCCCTGGCCCCTGGTGGCCAGCGGTCGCACACCCACCCGCTCGGCGATGATACTGGCGCGGGTCAGTGGAGGATCGAGGTTGAGCAGGGCGTTGGCATTGGCCAGCACGAAATCGCGATCCTCATCCGTCACCGCGACCTCGGGACTGTCCACCTGGGTATCCGTGGTGCCGATACAGGTCCTGGAACCCATGGGTATCAGGAAGAACAGGCGGCCATCGCTGGCGAAGAAGGTCAGGACGCGCTTGTTGTCGGTAATCCGGTCAACCACCAGGTGAATGCCCTTGGAAAACAGGTGGTGATAGGCGGTGGTTTCACCGCAGTGGGCATTGTGGGCGTCAACGTAGGGCCCGCAGGCGTTGATCAGCACCCTGGAGCGGATGTCGAAACGCGTAGCGCCCACCACGTCGCGCGCACTGGTCACCCAGTGATCCTGCTCCCGGCGCGCCCCCAGGGACTCCACATAGTTGGCGGCGATACAGCCGTAGTTCAGGCTCTTGCGGATGAAATTGAAAACGAAGCGGGCGTCGTTGTCATAGAGGTAGCAGTCGGAATACTCCAGGCCCCCCGCCGCCTCGCGGGTATCGATGACCGGCTCGCGGCGCTCGAGCGATCTGGCACTGAGGTAGCGCGGCGCTTTCGTCGCGAAACGGCCCATGATCCAGTAAAGCACGCTGCCGAGGTAGACAAAGAATGGCGGGAAGCGAAAGCCATTGGCGATGGTGGTGAGGAAGCGGATCTCCTTGACGGTGGAAGGATAGGCCCGCATCAGGCGATTGCGGGACCGGCACAGCTTGTCGACCAGCAGGTACTCGTGGCTTTCAAGATACTTGATGCCACCCCAGGCGAGGTTGGACGAGTTCGAGCTGACGCCACAGGCAAAATCGCCCCGCTCGATCAGGGCGACCCGCACCCCGCTTCCGGCCAGCGCGGCCGCGGCCACAGCGCCATTGATACCGCCGCCGACGATGAGCACGTCGTAGACATGCTCTCCCAGCTTTTCCACATTACTGTCGCGCAACGATACTGCCATGGTCCCCGGCCCCTGATCCGGCCCCTGATCCGGCCCCTTATCCGGCCCCTTATGCGGAACAGGCACTCTACAGATTCCAGAACCGCTCGCACAGGGCGACGAAGTTGCTGGCACTGGTACTCAAGTGCCTGCCCGCGCGGTAGTACAGTCCGACCTGCTTGGCGATGCTGCCGAAGGACACGTCATCCATGATATGGAAGTCGGCGCAGGCCGGGTGCTCCTGCAGCAGCTTGCGATCAATAAAGGTCACCCCCATGCCCTGCTCCACCATATGGATACGCAGGGACAGGCTGTTGACCTCCCACACGGTGCTGAACTGGTCCCGCAGGCGCATGATGGAGGGGCGCATGTCCGGATTATCCAGCGCGGACGTGATCAGGGGGGTGAGCTTGAGGGCCCTTTCATCCCCCTTCACCATCTCGGGGTAGTGGGCGTGCCGGGGGCTCACCACCAGGTGGCGGGAGTCGCTGTAGAGGGGGATGGTGGCAAAAGCGGACATCTGTTTCTGGAACGGCCCCAGGCCCAGTTCGACACTGCCCGAGAGCACCTCGGAAATAATGCTGCGCCCCGGCAGCTCGGCGATTTTCATCCTGGTCTGTGGGTTCTCGCGATAGTAAGCGCTTATTAATTGCGGTGCGTAGAAGTGATTGATAGACGCACTGAGGGCCAGGCTGAGGGTTTCGGCATTGCCCTGCTTGAGGTGGGCGATGTCCTCCAGGGTCTGCTGTTCCTCGCGCAGCATGTCAACCGCGTGGGTGAACAGGCGCTTGCCGATATCACTCAGGCGCAGTTCCTTGCCCCGCTGCAGCAGGGGCGCTTCCAGCTTGGCCTCCAGCCCCGCGACCGCCTGGCTGACGGCCGACTGGCTGATATGCAGCGCCGTGGCAGCCCGCTTGAATCCACCCTCTTCCACTACCGCGCGGAATGCCCGCAACTCGCTGTTCTCAAGACGCATATCAGTTTCCCTAATAGGTCGATAAGTAGAATTAATTCTACTAATGGCAGACTGCTTCGTATACTGTGAAAAATTACCAAACGTGGAGAGCGCGCCATGACCACAGAAACTGCTGTTTATTCCAGCGACCTCGCGGGAATCATAGTTGGCGACACCGCCATTTCAGATGTACAGGGCGAGGTGGGGCTGCTCAGCTACCGCGGCATCGACATCAATGACTTGGTGGGAGTGCCCTTCCTGCACGTGGTGTGGATGGTCCTGTTCGGGGACTGGCCGGAGGAACAGGAAAAGAGCCGGCTGAAAACCTTCATGTGCCGCCACTCGCGCCTGTCACACGCGGAGATCGAGTTGCTGCGCCATGTGCCCCGGGACCTTCACCCGATGCTGATGTTGCAGGGCCTGGTGCCGCTGCTGCAGTTGCCGGCGGAGCAATCCATGGAGATGGAACCGAATGCCGAACACGGCCTGTTCCTCGCGGCCAAGATCACCGCGCTCGTCGCCGCCCACTACCGCCTCAGCCAGAGCAAGGTGGTGCTCGCCCCCACCCCGGGGCGGCTGTTCCATGAGAACTTCCTCACCATGTTCCACGGCAGCGCCCCCAGCGCCGAGCAGGTGCGCATGCTCAATGCCACCCAGATCCTGCAGATGGAGCACAGCTTCAACGCCGGCACGTTTGCCGGCCGGGTCTGCGCCAGCACCCTGGCCCCCATCCAGTCTTCCATCTCCGCCTCGATCGGCACCCTGTTCGGCAAACTCCACGGCGGTGCCGACCAGGCGGCCCTGGAGATGGCCATGGCCATCGGCAGCCCCGACAAGGCCGAGGCCTACGTCGGCGACTGCCTCGCCCGCAAGGAAAAAATCATGGGCATGGGCCATCGTGAATACCGCACCGTCGATCCGCGGGCGAAAATCCTCAAGCCCATGGCGATGGAGCTGTGCACCGAAGGCGAAAGCCGGAATCTGTTGCTCACCCTGGTGGCGGTGGAAGAGGCCTGCCAGCGGGCCTTCTCCAGACAGGGCAAGGAAATCTGGGCCAACGTGGAGTTCTACAAGGGTGCGGTGTTCCACAGCCTGGGCATTCCCACCCATTTCTTTACCGCCATGTTCGCCATGGCGCGGGTGTACGGCTACATCGCCCATTTCCTCGAGTTCAGCAGGAACAGTCGCCTGATCCGGCCGCGCGCCAACTATATCGGGCCCCCGGTTGGACAGCGGGACAAGTCCGCCGCCTGAGGCAAAACCCCGGCGCCCCTGTTTGTGACAAAGGGCGGCGCTTGCATTACAGTTAGGCCCTCAACCCGCCACGGCTGCCCATGCAATGCACTCCATGATTGTCCGCTTACTCCTGCTGGTCGCCGCAGTCGCCCTGCTGGCGTCCTGCGGCCGCGGCGAGTCGAATGTCGCCAGCGGCAACCGCGCTGGAATCCTGCACTTTGGCAACGGCTCTGAACCCCAGTCCCTGGACCCGCACGTGGCCACCGGCATCCCCGAGCACTTCATCATCCACGCCCTGTTCGAGGGCCTGACGGTCAAGAACCCCTACACGCTGGAACCGGAGCCGGGCGTGGCCAGCAGCTGGGACATCAGCGAGGACGGGCGGGTTATCACCTTCCATATCAACCCCGAGGCCCGCTGGTCGAACGGCGACCCGATGACCGCCGCCGATTACGTCTGGTCCTGGCAGCGCCTGCTCAGCCCGGCCCTGGGCAGCGAATACGCCTATATGCTGTTCCCGGTGAAAAACGCCCAGGCTTTCAACCAGGGCAAGATTACTGACTTTGGCGAGGTGGGCGTAAAGGCCCTGGACAAGCTCACCCTGCAGGTCACCCTGAACGAGCGAACTCCCTACTTCCTCCAGCTGATGGACCACTACAGTACCTTCGCCGTGCACCGGCCCACCATCGAGAAATTCGGCAATGCGAGCGATCGCTACACACCCTGGACCCGAGTGGAGAACATGGTGAGCAACGGCGCCTTCCGGCTCAGGGACTGGCAGCTCTACCGCCGCCTGGAGGTGGAGAAAAGCGATACCTACTGGGACCGGGACCGGGTGAAACTGAACGGGATCGTGTTCCATCCCACGGAAAACACCGTGAGCGAGGAGCGGATGTTCCGGGTGGGACAACTGCACTACACCGGCAGCGTGCCGCTGGGCAAGATACCGGTATACCAGGAGATGGCTGACACGCCCTACCGGCAGGCGCCCTACATCGGCACCTATTACTACCTGATCAATACACTGCAAGCCCCCACCGATAACCTCAAGGTGCGCCAGGCCCTGTCGATGGCGATAGACCGCGAATCGCTCAACAGGAATGTGCTCAAGGGCACCAATATACCCGCCTACAGCATCACCCCGCCGGATACCCTCGGCTACTTCCCGCCCAGGCTGTTCAGCCATGACGTGGCGCGGGCGCGCGAGTTGCTGGCGGAGGCAGGCTACCCGAACGGGGAGGGCTGGCCGGGGCTTGAGCTGACCTACAACACCAGCGAGGATCACCGCAAGATTGCCGTGGCGCTGCAACAGATGTGGAAGGACGCACTCAATATCGACGTCACCCTCACCAACCAGGAATGGAAGGTCTACCTCGATTCAGTCACCCAGATGAATTTCCAGATCGCACGCCGCGGCTGGATCGGCGACTACGTCGACCCCAACAGCTTCCTCGACCTGTTCATTACCGGCGGAGGCAACAACAACACCGGCTTTGCCGACCCCCGCTACGACGACCTGGTCCTGCGCCAGGCGCCCCAGGCCACCACCGATGAGGCGCGACTGGCGATTTTCCATGAGGCGGAAACCCTGCTGATGGAGCAGATGCCCATCATTCCCCTGTACACCTACACCAGCAAGCACCTGGTTCACCCCAGCGTCAACGGTATGCCGCCGAACCTGATGGACTCAGCCAACTTCAAGTACGTCTCGCTGGACCAGGACTGGCGTCCGGCCGGGGCGGGCAACTGAGCATGTGGCGCTTCGTCGGCATGCGGCTGCTGCAGGCGGTACCGGTGATCCTGGTGGTGATCACGGTGACGTTTTTCCTGGTGCGGGTCGCCCCCGGCGGGCCCTTCGATGGCGAAAAGGCCGTGACCCGGGAAGTGAAAGCCGCCCTCGAGGCCCAGTACAAG
>JBFZEF010000004.1:0-6533 GCA_041307045.1 Halioglobus sp. | reverse complement strand
GCCTCGTCCCCGATCCGCTCCAGGTCGGTGTTGACTTTGATGATGGCCACGATAAGGCGCAGGTCGCTCGCCGCCGGCTGGCGCCGGGCCAGGATCGAGGCGCACTGTTCATCGATGGAAATTTCCATCTGGTTGACCTCGTGATCCCGATTGATGATCAACTCGGCCTGGCCACTGTCCATGGCGACGAGTGCGGAGATGGCGCTGTTCAGTTGCTGCTCCACCTTGCCCCCCATCTCGAGCATGAATTTGCGCAGGCCATCCAGTTCAGCGTTGAACCGGCCGGAAATATGGTGTGTGTAATCTTCTTGCTTCAGCATCTGCCCTCGCCCTCGCTGTTGCTGGCCCGCTTAGTCATGTCGCCACCGCGCTTAGCTTCGCAGCCGCCGTGGCCCGGCCCGATTTCGGGAACACCAGGCTGAAGGCACTGCCCTTGCCGATCTTGCTGCTAATCTGCAGGCGCGCACCGTGACTCGCGGCAACGTGCTTGACGATCGCCAGGCCCAGCCCGGTGCCTCCGGTCGTCGAGCAGCGGCTGTCTTCCACCCGGTAGAAACGCTCGGTCAGACGTGGAATATGCACCGCCTCTATGCCTATACCCTGGTCGAAGACGGAGAGGTGGTAGGCGCCGTCCTGCTCGCGCCAGGCGATTCTTACAACACTGTCTTCTGCGCTGTACTTGATCGCGTTCAGCACCAGGTTGGACACCGCGCTGTACAACTGTCGGTAATCACCGGCTACCTTGTGGTCCGTCGCCAGCTCCAGCTCCAGGCGGCGCTGGGGATAGGCCACGGCCAGCTCGTCCTGTAATTCAGCCAGGAGCGCGCGGATATCCACCGGGTTGTGCAGCTCCATGCCCTGCTCGTTCTCGATACGCGACAGCCACAACAGGTCCTCCAGCAGAGTCTCCATGCGCTGGGACTGCTGCAACATCTGCTGCAGGGGTTTGACATGACCAGGCGCCAGCTTGCTGCTGTCGCCCAGGATAGTCCCAAGATAGCCGCTGATCACCGTCAGGGGTGTGCGCAGCTCGTGGGAGACGTTGGCTACAAAATCCTTGCGCATGGTTTCCATACGCACGTTCGAGGTTATATCCCGAACAAACAGCAGGCGGTCGCCAGTGCCGAACGGGGTGATTTCGACTCGCAACCAGGCATCGGCCTCGCCGGCCGCGCGGTATTCCAGCGAGTCACCGAACTCGCCGCGGTTGAAATAGTGCAGGAACTCTGGCGAACGCACCAGGTTCATCAGGGCCTGGCCAATGTCTGTCGAGCGCAATCCCAGCAGCATCTGCGCCGACTGGTTGAACCATTTCAACACACCGCGCTGATCGACAATGACCACCCCGTCGCGCATGGAAGAAAACGAGGCCTGCAAATAGTCCACCGTGGACTGCAGTTGCGCACTCGACTCCCTGCCCAGTTTCTGCAACTGGTAGATTTGGCTGATGATGTCGCCCCAGATACCATAGGTCGCGGGAGGAGGCTGGCCGGGGCTGCGCAGCCAGGCCTGGACTCGCCGCATCTGGTAAATCCAGAATAGCACCAGAGCGAACAGCGTGGCTGCCACCGCCCACAGGGGCTGCCCGTAGTGCCAGCCCAACAGGCCCGCCACCGCGAGTAACAGGCCAATCCTGAAAGCGGCGGAGAGCCAGCTCACGGAATCCGTCGCCGCACTAGGAAAAACCTCGGGAGGAGAACCGGTAACCGGTTCCGCGCACCGTCTGTATCAGGTTGCTGTAGTCGCCCCAGGGGGACTGGAGGGCCTTGCGCAGGCGGCGGATGTGGACATCGATGGTACGCTCTTCCACGTACACATTGGCACCCCAGACCTGGTCCAGCAGTTGGCCGCGGGTGTAGGCCCGCTCCGGGTGTGACATGAAAAACTGCAGCAGCCTGAATTCGGTGGGGCCCATATCGACGGACTCCTCGCCGACCAGAACCCGCTTGCCCTCGCCATCCAGCACCAGGTCGCCCACCTGCATGCGCTCATTGGCGGGGCCGCCACCCGCGCGCCGTATCAGGGCCCTGATGCGGGCGATCAGCTCGCGCGGGGCGAAAGGCTTGGTGATGTAATCGTCGGCGCCGATATCCAGGCCCTGAACCACGTTTTCTTCGGCAGTCCTGGCGGTGAGCATGATCACGGGGAGATCGCGGGTGGTATCCCCCCGCTTCAACCGGCGCAGCAGCTCCAGCCCGCTGCCCCCTGGGAGCATCCAGTCGAGCAGCACGATATCGGGGCGCTCATCCACAACCAGGGTGTAGGCATCGTGGATATTGTCCGCCTCTATACAGCGAAACTCGGCGATCTCCAGCGCCATGCGCAGCATGTCGCGAATTGCGACTTCGTCATCCACCACCAGCACGGTCTGTTCATTCATTAGCCGTATTCCCATCCAGCTTTGAGTTGCCCCATTAGATGATGAAATTATGACAAATAAATGACAGCGGCCCCTGTTCTCCCCTAGCGCAGGCTCGCGTTGATATTGACCAGCATCTTGTTGCCCGGACAGAGCTCGTCCTCTTCCAGCTGGTTGAGGGGTCGCTGGGAGGTCTGCAATACCTCGTGCAAGTCGCGGGAATTCTTGTCTAGGTAGATCAGGCCGGTGAGAATGTTGCCGTCGTGGCCATGGTTCATAAGCGCCATCATCGCGGAGCGGCGGTCGGTGGGGTTGAAATCGCCCGCATCCTCGTAGAGCCGCAGCACGGAGCCATCGTGCATGGTGACCTCGTAGGCCGCCCCGGGCCGGGAACGCGTGGTTATCTCCTGGCGCATGGGTACGAAATCCACGGTGCCGGTAGCCTCGGCATGCTGGCGGACAAACTCGTAACTCTTGGTGGAGGCCGGGGTGTTATTGAAAGTCACGCAGGGTGAGATCACATCGATCAGGGCAAAGCCGCGGTGGCTCATCGCCGCCTTGATCAGCGGCACCAGCTGCTCCTTGTCGCCGGAAAAGCTGCGGGCGACAAAGGTGGCGCCCATCTGCAGGGCGGTGCCGCACAGGTCGATGGCACTGAAAGGGTTGGCATCTCCTTTCTTGCCGGCCGAGCCCTCATCGGCCGTGGCGGAGTCCTGGCCCTTGGTGAGCCCATAGCAGCCGTTGTTCATGACGATGTAGACCAGGTTCAGGAGGCGCCTGACCACATGGGCAAACTGCCCCATGCAGATGGAGGCGGTATCGCCGTCACAGGAAACCCCTAGGTACAACAGGTCGCGGTTCGCCATCGCGGCCCCGGTCACCACCGAGGGCATGCGCCCGTGCACCGAGTTGAAGCCGTGGGATTTGCCCAGGAAATAGGTCGGCGTTTTGGAGGAGCAACCGATGCCCGAGAGCTTGGCGATCTTGTGCGGCTCTATCGACAGCTCATGGCAGGCGCGCACGATCGCACCGCTGATGGAGTCGTGGCCACAGCCCGCACAGAGGGTGGAAATTGAGCCCTCGTAGGCGGCCTTGGTATAGCCCAGCTCGTTGACCGGCAACTCGGGATGGCGAAACTTCGGGATCTGGTAGCTCATGCTCTATCTCCTGCGCGCCTGTTGCGATTCTGTCGGTGCAAGGGCGTGACATTGCTTCCCGGCAGGTGTTCCAGGATCTGCTTGCGAATATTGCGGGCACTGATCGGGGTACCGTCAAAGCACAACACGGACTTCAGTTTGTCCGGACCCAGCTCGAACTCCGCCATCAACAGGGTTCGCAACTGGGCATCGCGGTTCTGCTCGATCACAAAAACCCGCTCGTGCTGGTCGATAAAGTCCTCCACTTCCTGGTTGAAGGGAAACGCCCGCACCCGCATCGCATCGAGATCAATGCCATCGCCCGCGAGGCGATCGACGGCCTCCCGCGCCGAGGCCTCGGTGGTACCAAAGTACAACACCGCCATATCGGTGGGCTTGCCGCAGGGGATGATCTGGGGTCGCGGCACATGGTGCTTGATGGTGTCCCACTTGCGCAGCAGGCGCAGCATATTGTTCTCGTACTCCTCGCCCTTCTCGGTGTAAACCGCCTGCTCGTCCCGGGAGGTGCCGCGGGTAAAATAGGCGCCCTTGTCGGGATGGGTGCCGGGATAGGTGCGGTAACAGATCGCGTCGCCATCCACATCGAGATAGCGGCCGAAGCGCTCGATCCTGTCGAGATCCGCGGCGTTGAGAACCTTGCCCCGGTCGTACTGGCGCGTGTCGTCCCAGACCAGGGGATCGGACATGTTGTCGTTCATACCCAGGTCCAGGTCCGTCAGCAGAATGATCGGGGTTTGCAGCCGCTCCGCCAGATCGAAGGACATGGCGCCGAAGTCGAAACACTCCTTGGGGGTGGAGGGAAACAGCAACACGTGCTTGGTATCGCCGTGGCTGGCATAGGCCGCCGCCAGCACATCGGACTGCTGGGTGCGGGTGGGCATACCGGTAGAGGGGCCCGCACGCTGGACATCGAACAACACCGTGGGAATTTCGGCAAAATACGCCAGGCCCAGGAACTCGCCCATGAGCGACAGGCCGGGGCCGCTGGTCGCGGTAAACGAACGCGCCCCGTTCCAGCTCGCGCCGATGACCATACCGATTGCCGCCAGCTCGTCCTCTGCCTGCACGATGGCATAGTTGCGCCGACCGGTGCCCGGATCGATGCGCACCCGCCGGGCATATTTCTCGAAGGCATCCACCACCGAGGTTGAGGGTGTAATGGGGTACCAGGCGGCGACGGTTGCGCCGCCGTAAATCGCGCCCAGGCCGAGCGCGGTATTGCCATCGAGCAGTATCCTGTCGCCAACCTTGTCGGATGTCCTGACCCGGATGCCGATGGGACACTCAAAATTGTCCTTGGCGTACTGGTGGCCCAACTCCAACGCCTTGATGTTGGGCAGGACAAGTTTCTCCTTGCCCTTGAACTGGTCCGCCACCAGGTCGGTCAGCACCTTGAAGTCCATGTCCAGCAGGGCCGCCAGCGCGCCCACATAGATGACATTCTTGAACAGCTGCCGCTGGCGCGGATCCTTGTATTTTTCATTGCAGATGCGGGTGAGTGGCAGGCCGATAATGCTGATATCGTTGCGCACCAGGCGCAGGTCCAGGGGCTTGGTGCTGTCGTAGATAAAGTAGCCGCCGGGTTCTATTTCGCGTATGTCCTGGGCCATGCTCTGGGGATTGACCGAGAGAATGATGTCCACCCCTCCGCGCCGCCCGAGGTAGCCTTTCTCGCTGACCCGCACTTCGTACCAGGTGGGCAGGCCCTGGATATTGGAGGGGAAAATATTCTTGGGGCTTACCGGGAGGCCCATGCGGAACAGTGCCTTGGCGAACAGGTTGTTGGCGCTGGCCGAGCCGGTGCCGTTGACATTGGCGAACTTGATAACAAAATCGTTGACCGATTCCAGCCGCTTCATACCAGTGTCCCGCTGACGTTATAAAGAAATTTCTGCATATCCCAGGCACCCGTGGGACAGCGCTCGGCGCACAGGCCGCAGTGCAGGCAGACGTCCTCGTCCTTCACCATCACCCGCGCCGTTGGCAGCTCGGCGGACACATACAGGTCCTGGCTGAGATTGAGCGAGGGCGCCGTCAGGCGGCTGCGCAACTCCTGCTCCGGACCATTTACGGTGAAGGTGATGCAATCCGTAGGACAGATGTCGACACAGGCATCGCACTCGATGCAGCGCACTTCCTCGAAGACGGTCTGCACGTCGCAGTTCAGGCAACGCTCTGCCTCCTTGTAGGCAGTGGCCGGGTCAAACCCCAGCTCCACTTCCAGCTTGCGATCCTTCAGCAGTTTATCCAGCGGCGCATGGGGGACAGGGTAGCGCGGGTCGGGAGCCACCGCGTTGTCGTAACTCCATTCGTGCACACCCATCTTCTGGCTGGCGAGGTTGGTGATCGGCGGCGGCCGCTTGCTCACCGACTTGCCCTGGCACAGCAGGTCGATACTGATGGCCGCCTGGTGGCCGTGGGCCACGGCGGTGATGATATTCTCGGGACCAAAGGCGGAATCACCACCAAAGAACACCTTCGGATTGGTGGACTGGAATGTGGCCTTGTCGACCACCGGCATGTCCCACTTGTCGAAGTCTACCCCCAGGTCGCGCTCGATCCAGGGGAAGGCGTTCTCCTGCCCTATGGCCATCAGCACGTCGTCGGCTTCCATGAACACCAGGTCCTCCCCGGTTGGAACGAGGCTGCGATTGCCCTCGCTGTCGTAGTGGGCTTCCACCTTCTCGAACAGCATGCCCTTGAGCTTGCCGCCCTCGATGACGAATTCCTTGGGCACATGGTTGTTGTAGAAGGGGATGCCTTCGGCCATGGCGTCCTCCTTCTCCCAGGGCGACGCCTTCATCTCCGCGAAGGGGCTACGCACCACCACCCGCACGTCTTCTCCGCCCAGGCGGCGGGCAGTGCGGCAGCAATCCATGGCGGTGTTGCCGCCGCCGAGCACGAGTACCCGCTTGCCGATCCTGTCCGTGTGTTCGAAGGCGACACTCGCCAGCCAGTCGATGCCCAGGAAAACGTGGTCGCGGGCATCTTCGAGGCCGGGCAGGTTGAGGCCTTTG
>JBFZEF010000067.1:0-13341 GCA_041307045.1 Halioglobus sp. | reverse complement strand
GCTGGTATTCGAAGTAGGGCAGTTGCTTGGGAATGCGCAGCGCGACCAGCTGTGGCGCGGCAGGCACCTCGGTGCTCCACACCACCGGCACCTGCGCGCGCCCGTTCTGCTGCAGGTTGCGCTGCAGCGCCAGCATCGCCAGGGCGGAATCCGTCCACATCGCTCGGGGCTGCAGCGCCATGCTCAGGACGCCATGCTCATCGTTGACGACCAGAATATCTGCCCCGGGCACCTGGCGCCGGGAGATTTCCTCCAACAATAGCAGGTCCGCCGCGCACCAGGCGACAAGGGTCTCGTCCCGGCGGGCAGGATAGCGCTGCAGGTGGAAATCGCCATAGGGTGTGCGGCAGAGCGCGTTAGCGGCCATGGGGTGAAGACCTGGTTCGGTTCAACCGCCGGTGCGCAACTTCAGGGTCTGGCCAGGCTGCAAGTGCTTGGCAGGGTCAAGGGCGTTCCAGCTGACGATATCGTCCACCGACACCCTGAACTTGCCGGCGATCGCGTACAGAGAGTCACCGCGCCGCACCTTGTAGGGGGTCATCTGCCCCTGCGCGGGCTTTTTCGCTGGCTCCTCTACCTGTTGTTTCACCGGCTCCTGTTGCCCATCGGTGATGGAGAGCCCCTGAGCCCAGTCGCTGCCGGGAATGATCAGGCGCTTGCCCGCACCGATATTGCTCCCGGCAATCCCGTTGACCCGCCGCAGAAGGCCAAGGTCGATGTGAAATTGCCTGGCGATGCCAGAGAGGGTGTCGCCGCGCTTGATGATGTAGCTGCGCCAGCGCTTTTGATCCTCCGCGGAGAGTTGCGCCAGTTCCGCCTCCATGCGCGCCGCGGTGCCGAAGGGCACCAGCAGTTCCTGGGACTGTCCCGGGGCAGTGGCGGAGCGCAGCTGCCCGGGGTTGAGATCCTGCAGCGTTTCCAGGCTGATATCAGCCAGGTCCGCTGCGCGGGCCAAGGTGATCTGGCCGTCGATTGCGGCAACTTCAAACGCCGGCGCATTCTCCACCGGGGGCAGGTTGACGTTATGGGTCTCCGGTTCTGCGACTATCTGCGACAGGGCCAGGATCTTGGGCACGAACCTGCGGGTCTCGGCGGGCAGGTCGAGCGACCAGAAGTCGGTGGGGAGTCCCTTGTCGAGATTGCTCTGGCGCGCCCTGGCCACCCGCCCTTCGCCCGCGTTATAGGCGGCCAGCGCCAGCAGCCAGTCGCCGTCAAACGCTCGGTGTAACTTTTCGAGGTAATCCAGCGCGGCTGCGGTCGAGTCGTGCACCGAACGCCGGCCGTCAAACCACGTGGTCTGCTCCAGCCCGAGGTTCGCCCCGGTTGCGGCCGTGATCTGCCACAGGCCAGCGGCGTTGCTCGGGGAGCGGGTGAAGGGGTTCAGGCCGCTCTCGACCAGCGGTACCAGGGCGATCTCCATCGGCATGTTGCGTTTCTCTACTTCGTCCACGATGTAATAGAGGTAAAGTGAACTGCCCTCGGACATATTGGACAGGTAATTGGGTTGGGACCGGTACTCATCGAGGGCCTTGTTCACCGGCTTTTTGTCCAATTTCTCAAAACTCAGGTCCGAGCGGATGCGTTCCCACAGGTCGATGGGGGTCTTGGCGGCTTCACGGTGTTCGATCTCGATGCGGGCGCCCTTGGCCGAAGGGAAGGGGCGTGTGGCGACTGGCGAACTGGACTTGGCGCTGGCTTGCGCTAGTGGCGATGATTCTGGAACACTGCTGCCGGCCCCCCTTGCCGGCAGGCAAACAGGGAGTACCGCAACAAAACAAATAACTGCAATAAAGGCTCGTAACTTCATGAAAAATATCTTTTTTATCTTTCCAAGTTAACGGAGTAATCCAGCCATTGCCCCTCAGGCCCTGGACCAGTGGACAGCGTTTACAGCGGGTTTGTTCCCCCCGAAGTCTAACCGGATGTCGCCGGCAGTCCAGTAAATACCTCCCCTGCGGCGCACAAAAATGGGTCACGCGGGCACAGGCTTCCGGGCCACCATTCACATCCCGGGGAAATGCAGTACCATGGCGGCTGCGAGAATCGGGCGCAGGGTTTGCCTGGACAGGCGACAGGGCTGGCTAACAGGCAGGGGAGTGGAGGGCACATCGATACCTTGACGGAACTTGAATCCTGGTACGCCCGCGAGAACGGGCAGTACCTGTTGGCCAGTACCCGCCGGGCAGTGGATTGCGCACTGGACACGGCATTCGGCTACCACCTGCTGCAGACCGGCTGCTCCCGGGGCCATGCGCTGTTCGCTAGTAGCCCGATCAATCACCGCATTTACGCGGCCGAGCGGCCCGGCTCCGGGGTCAATCTGCTGGCTCTCGCGGGTGAGTTGCCGCTGGAGAGTGACAGCATCGATACCGTCATCGCGCACCACACCCTGGACTTCGCCCGCAACCCCCACCAGGTGCTGCGGGAGATTCAGAGGGTACTGACCCCACAGGGCCACCTGCTGATCGTCGGCTTCAATCCCCACAGCCTGCTGGGCGTGAATGCGAGGGTGCGCGGCCTCAGCCGCAAGTCGTTATGGCACCAGCATACCTGGGTCAGCGAAAACCGCCTGACAGACTGGCTGCGCCTGCTGGGCTGCGAAGTCCAGGATCGCAGTCGCATCGGCGTCGCACCCCTGCTCGGGGGTGGAACCCTGCGGCGCTGGCTGACCCGACTCGATGATTGGGGCAATCGCCACAATCTCCCGGGGGGCAGCATTTACGTCCTGCACGCCATCAAGCAGGTATCGGCCCTGCACCGGCCCCGGCGCCAGTGGCAGTTGCGCCGGGAGCGACTGATCAGCCTGGTTCCCAAGCCTGCGCCAGCCCCTGCGCCCACGCCCTACCGCCCCACCCGGACCGGGGTGGAACGCGGGCAGCCAGGCGACGAGGGCGCTGCTTGAAGCAGGTGGAGATGTTTACCGATGGCGCCTGTCGGGGTAACCCGGGACCTGGTGGCTGGGGCGTGTTGCTGCGTTACCAGGGTATCGAGAGGTCGTTGTATGGGGCGGCGGCTGCCACCACTAATAATCGCATGGAACTGCAGGCCGCCATCGAGGGCCTCAAGGCCCTGCGCGAACCCTGCCAGGTCACCGTCACCACCGATTCCGGGTATGTGAAGAATGGTATTGAGACCTGGCTGGCGAACTGGAAGCGCAAGGGCTGGAAAACGGCAGGACGCCAGCCCGTCAAGAACATGGACCTGTGGCAGCAACTGGATGAGCAGAACCAGCGCCACCGGGTGCAATGGCATTGGGTCAAGGGCCACAGCGGTCACCGCGAGAATGAGATAGCAGACCAACTGGCCAATCGCGCTATCGACGAACTGGACCTGGGCGGGAAGGGCGCATGAGACAAATCGTACTGGACACCGAGACCACCGGCCTCGAGGTGTCCCAGGGGCATCGCATCATCGAGATCGGCTGCGTGGAGCTGGTGAACCGGCGCCTGACCGGCAACCATTACCACCAGTACATCAAGCCCGAGCGGGAAATCGATCAGGGCGCGATCGAGGTGCATGGCATCACCAATGAGTTCCTCGATGACAAACCGGTGTTCGCGCGGATTGCGGCAGATTTCATCGAGTTTATCGCCGGCGCCGAGCTGATTATCCACAACGCGCCTTTCGACCTGGGTTTCCTCGACGCGGAACTGCAGCGAATGCCGCAAGCACAGGCAGCCATCAAGGATCTATGCGCGGTTATCGATACGCTGGTCATGGCCAGGGCCAAGCACCCCGGGCAGCGCAACAACCTGGATGCACTGTGCCAGCGCTACCACGTCGATAACTCGCAGCGGGACCTGCATGGCGCGCTGCTGGATGCGGAAATCCTGGCGGATGTCTACCTGGCGATGACCGGCGGCCAGACGGCCTTCCAGCTGTCCGATGCCACCGCCAACAATGGCGATGGCGGTCCGGGGAGTCAGCAAATCAGGCGTTTGGAGAACTCGCGACCGGCACTGCCGGTGATCCGGGCGACGGCCCTGGAGCGGGCTGCCCATGAAGCCCAACTGGACGCCATTGCAGCCAGCAGCGGGGGCAGGGTGCTGTGGCGGGAGCTGGCCGAGCGCAATTAGCGCTGCACTTGCTCCCCTCGGGGGCCGAGCTTACTATAGCCGGTCTTTTGAGCGGCGGATTGCGGCATTTTGTTTCGACCTGACCACATAGTACCCCCCAGTGCGGACAACGAGCTGCACGTCATTTTCCAGCGCGGCGACCTGCTCAGCGACATGCGCGCCGCACAGTTGTGCCTGATCGACCGCCGCGATCTCGAGCGCCATGGCTGGCGGGTCAAGCGGCGCCAGTTTCTGGGCTATTGGCACGACCAGCCCTGCTACGCGCTGGAAATTGACGAGGTGGAGGAGGTGGATCCGCTCACCTTCCAGCGCGGCAACCTCTACCATATTCTCGGCCGGGTGGACGAGCAGTTGTTCGCCCTCGCGGGCAGGGCGTCACAGCTTCTTGACTGGGAGCGCGACCACCAGTTCTGTGGTCGCTGCGGTGCCCGTATGCAGCCGGACCTGGCGGAACGCGCGATGCGCTGCGCACCCTGCGGGGCAGTCAATTTCCCCCGCATAGCGCCCTGCGTGATCGTGCTTGTCACCCGTGGGGAGGAGCTGCTGCTGGCCCGCAATGCCAATTTTCCTCGCCCCATGTACAGCACCCTGGCCGGGTTCATCGAAGCAGGCGAATCGGTAGAAGAGACATTGGTGCGGGAGGTGCGGGAAGAGGTCGGCGTCGAAGTGCATAACCTGCGTTTTTTCCAGTCCCAGTCCTGGCCTTTCCCCAACCAGCTGATGCTGGGTTTCTTCGCGCAGTACAGCGGCGGTGATATAGTGTGCGACCAGCGCGAAATCGCCGATGCCCGCTGGTTCCACTACCGGGACCTGCCGATGATTCCGCCGCCTTCCTCTGTGGCGGGGCAGCTGATACGCCATTACATCGCACAGCTCGGCACATAATCCTCGATCCTGGAGTTCACATTTTGGAATACATCTACGAATACGGGCTGTTTCTCGCCCAGGCCATCACTTTTGTCGCGGCGATTCTCATCGTGGTCGCCGGCGTGGTGGCCCTTGGCCAGAGGCAGCGGGCCGAACACCACGAAGGTCATATCGAGGTCAGGGACCTCAACGAGAAGTACCGGGATATCGGTCGCCATATCCAGGATATGGTGGTAGAGCCCGAGCAGCTGAAAGCGAGCAAAAAGGCCGAGAAGAAGGCGGAAAAGGCCAGGGCCAAAGCCGAGAAGAAAAAGCGCGGCAAAGCGGCCGACGACGCGCAACGGCGCAAGCGACTCTACGTCCTGGACTTCGATGGCGACCTCAGGGCAAGTGCAACCGACAACCTCAGGGAGGAAATCTCCGCGGTATTGCCGCAGGTGCAACCGGGTGATGAGTTGCTGGTGCGGGTGGAGAGCCCCGGCGGACTGGTGCATGGCTACGGCCTGGCCGCCAGCCAGCTGCAGCGGATCCGCGACGCGGGTGTGCCCCTGACCATCGCGGTGGACAAGGTGGCCGCCAGCGGCGGTTACATGATGGCCTGCGTGGGCAATCGCATTATCGCCGCGCCATTCGCCGTCATCGGCTCCATCGGGGTGCTGGCGCAGCTGCCGAATTTCCACCGCCTGTTGAAGAAGCACGATATCGATTTCGAGTTGTTTACCGCCGGCGAATACAAGCGCACGGTGACCATGTTTGGCGAGAATACCGACAAGGGCCGGGAGAAGTTTGCCGAGGAACTGGAGGAGACGCATGACCTGTTCAAGCAATTCGTCAGCAGCAACCGTCCTGCGCTGGATATAACCAGGGTCGCCACCGGCGAAATCTGGTATGGCCGCAAGGCGCTGGACGTCGGCCTGGTCGACGAACTGCAGACCAGCGATGCCTTCGTGCAGGGGCGCCTCGCTGACTGGGATGTGTTCGAAGTGAAGTTTGTATTCAAGAAGAACTGGCAGCAGAAACTGGGGCTAGCAGCGGAAGGCGCGCTGGAGAAGGCGTTCCTGCGAATCTGGCAGCGGGCCATGGAGCGCAGCACCCCCTGAGCCCGTCACACAGGATTCGCCGCTAGATAATATACGGCTCGATATCGTCCAGCTTCAGGTCTGCCACCGCCTGGTGGTGAGTGAGATATACCTTGCCGCTCAGGTGCTGCAGGAAATCGGATTTGCGCAGCCCATCCATTACCGGGCCCTTCACCTCACTCAGGTTGAGAGTAAGGCCCTGTTCCTGCAGACGGTGGTTGATCGCCTCCAGCGCCTCCAGCGCACTCAGGTCGATCTCGTTTACTGCCGCGCAATGCAGTATGACGTGTTGCAGTCCCTCCATCTTCGAGATAAGCGCGTAGATGTAATCCTCCAGGTAACTGGCATTGGCAAAATAGAGGCTTTCATCCACTCGCAGGGAAACAATATTCGAGTGGGTGATGACATTGTAACGCTCGACATTGCGAAAATGCTCGGTACCCGCCACTGCGCCCACAACGGCGATGTGGGGCCGGCTGGTCTTGTACAGCTGCAGCCCGACAGAGGCGAGGATACCGGCGAGCACCCCCAGTTCAATGCCGAGCAACAGGGTCGCCAGAATGGTGGTGATGACGGCGATGAAATCCGACAGGGAGTAATGCCATGCCCGCCGGATGACCGCCAGGTCTATGAGTGAGGTAACCGCCACGATGATCGTTGCAGCCAGGGTAGCCTTGGGGAGAAAGTAAAGCACGGGCGTCAACAACAATGCCGCCAGGCCGATACCGACAGCGGCGAACACGCCGGCGGCGGGCGTCTCGGCCCCCGCGTCAAAATTAACTACCGAGCGCGAAAACCCGCCGGTCACGGGAAAGCCACCGGAGACTCCCGAGGCGACGTTGGCAGCTCCCAGGGCGATCAACTCCTGGTTGGGATTGATCCGCTGGCGCCGTTTGGCAGCCAGGGTCTTGCCGACGGAAACGGACTCCACGAAGCCGATAATTGAAATCAGCAGTGCCGGCACCGCAAGATCTGACCACAGCCCGATGTCAAAAGAGGGCAGGGCCAGTGCTGGCAGGCCCACCGGCACTTCACCGACCAGGGCGACGCCGAACTGGCCGAAGTTCCAGTAATAACTCGCCAGCATCGTCCCCAGTATGGCGAAAACCGGCCCGGCCTTGGCAAGCATGCCCGCTGCCCTACCGCCGAGGCCGCAGCGCGACAACAGCGGGGCGAGGCCCTTGCGAGCCCAGTACAGGAAGACGATGACGGTGATCCCCGTGGCCGCGGTAACGGCGTTGATATCCGCCAGGTTCCGCCACAGGCTGCTCAACAGGCCAATGACCGTATCGCCCTTTCCCTCCACGCCCAGGATGTGACCCAACTGGCTCAGCCCGATGATGATGCCCGAGGCCGTGATAAAGCCCGAAACCACCGGGTGCGACAGGAAGTTGGCGAGAAAGCCGAAGCGCAGCAGACCCATGGCCAGCAGCATCAGGCCCGAGACCATTGCCATGGCGATTGCCGCAGTGGCGTAGCCGGCTGTACCGCTGGCGGCAATACTGCCAACCGCCGTCGCCGTCATCAGCGAGGCCACTGCAACCGGGCCAACCGAGAGCGTGCGACTGGTGCCAAACAGCGCGTAGGCCACCAGCGGCAGCATGCTCGCGTACAGTCCCATTTCCGCCGGCAATCCCGCCAGCAGGGCATAGGCGAGGGACTGCGGGATCAGCATGATGGTGACAATCACCGCCGCCAGCAGGTCGCTGGCGAGCACGCCGCCGTTGTAGCCCCGGGCCCAGTCGAGGGCGGGGAGCGGGCGTGCCAGGCGCTCGCTCAAGTATTGGACCTTTGGCGCTTGGCCTGCTCCGGATTCACCATCCACTCCTTGCCCCTGAGCATTGCCTTCCAGTAGACCGGCGGCAGGATCCGCTCCTTGAGTATCCAGGCCAGGCGTGATGGCTTCTGCCCGTTGATGAGCCACTGGGGAAAGCTGGGTAACAATTTACCGCCGAAGCCAAATTCCGCCAGGACGATTTTTCCGCGCTCCACCGTAAGCGGGCAGGACCCGTAACCATTGTAATGGGCGATGCCCGTGACCAGCCCCATATCTTCCAGCAGGTTATTGGCGACGATCGGCGCCTGCATCCGGGCCGCCGCCGCAGTCTTGGCATTTGGGGCATTCATGGCATCCCCAAGACCCCAGACGTTGGCATAGCGCTTGTGCCTGAGGGTGTTCTGCTCCACATCCACCCAGCCTGCGGCGTCGGCCAGTGGGCTGCTGCGCACAAAGTCCGGCGCGCACTGGGGCGGGCACACGTGAATCATGTCGAAACCGGTCTCCACCAGGCTCTTTGTGCCATCGGCGTCAGTGCGCTCAAACCAGGCCTTGTGGGCGTTGCCGTCAATTTTTACCAGGCGGTGGCGGAAGTGCAGTCGGGCGCGGTAGCGCTCGATGTATTCCATCAGCGCAGGGACGTATTCCTTCACCCCGAACAGGGCTTCACCGGCATTGTAAAAATCAATGCCCACATCTGCCAGCACACCGCTGCGCCGCCAGTGGTCAGCCGACAGGTACAGGGCTTTCTGTGGCGCGCCGGCGCACTTGATCGGCATCGGGGGTTGGGTGAACACGGCGCGTCCGCGGCCCAGCTTGCTCACCAGTTCCCAGGTGTAGGGTGCAAGGTCATAGCGGTAGTTGGAGGTGACGCCGTTGTGCCCGAGGGTTTCAGCCAGGCCTTCCACGCCGTGCCAGTCGAGCTTGATGCCGGGCGCCACGATGAGGCGGTCGTAATACACTGCCCTGGCATCCTCCAGGGTGACGCGGTTATTGTCCGGGTCGAAAGCGCTGACGGCGGCCTTGATCCAGTGGGCACCGTCGGGGATCAGCGACGCCATGGTCTTGACCGTATCGCGCTGCTTGAAAACGCCGGCGCCGACCAGAGTCCAGCCGGGCTGGTAGTAATGGACTTCTGCGGGGTCGATGATGCCGATGGACCGGTCACTGACCCTGGCCAGCAGGCTCGACGCGGCGGCGATACCGGCCGCTCCTGCACCCACAATCAGAATATCGTAATGGCTGGCGCCGGGCGGGCGGACATGGCCTGTCGGCTCCGGGGCCACCTTGAGCGCGGCGCCCAGGTCATAACCCAGGCCACGGCCAAGTGCCAGCAGCTCCCCCGGGGCTACACCGAGACGGCGCTGGCCAAGGGCCCATAGCGTGATGGAGCGGGTGCCCGTGCGGCAGTAGGCGTGCACGGGCCGTGGCAGACGATTGAGCGCGCCCAGGAAATCCGTCACGTTCTGCTCGTTCAGGGCGCTGGTGACGACTGGCAAAAAAGCCAGTTCAATGCCAGCCGCCGCCGCCGCCGCCTCGATTTCTGCAACGTTGGGCTGGTCTGGAGCCTCCCCATCCGGCCGGTTGCAGATCAGTGACCTGACGCCCTGAGCGGCCAGTGTCACCACATCATCGACACCGATCTGGCCTGACACTGACAATGTGCTGTTGACCTGTTTGATTTCCAGCGTCATATCCCCGTCTTCCTAACTTGCAAGTGATGATATATCAGTGCCGCCGAAAGCGTTCAGCGGCAGCTTGAGAAAAATCCGGCCCGAAGCGTCCGCCGGCGGAAAATGCCCGGCGCGCATATTGACCTGCAGGGACGGCAGGATCAGGGTGGGCATCCCCAGGGTCCGGTCCCGGGCGGTGCGCATTGCGACAAAAGCGGATTCGCTGATACCCCTGTGCACATGAATATTGGACTGCAGCTCGGCCGCTACGGTGGTCTCGTACTCGAGCTCACGGCCGCCGGGCAGGTAGTCGTGGCAGACGAAAATCCGCATCTCCTGCGGCAGGCTGAGGATGCGCTGGATCGACTGGTACAGCACATGGGCATCGCCGCCGGGAAAGTCCGCCCTGGCGGTGCCGCCATCCGGCATGAAGAGGGTATCGCCGACAAATACCGCATCCCCCAATACATAGGTCATGCAGGCCGGGGTATGGCCCGGGGTGTGCATCGCGGTCCCGGCCATGTGGCCGATCTGGATGGTATCGCCATCGCGCAACAGGACATCGAACTGGGAGCCATCGCGGGCAAACCCGGGTTCCGCGCTGAACACCGGGGCAAACGTTTCCTGCACCACCGCAATATTGAAGCCGATGGCGATCTTGCCTCCCAGCCGTCGCTGGATATAGGGCGCCGCGGAAAGGTGGTCCGCATGGACGTGGGTCTCGAGAATCCACTCCAGTTTCAGTTTGTTGTCCGCAATAAAGGCGATGATCTGGTCCGCCCCGGTAAAACTGATCGTGCCGGAAGGGTAGTCGAGGTTCATTACCGAATCGATGATGGCGCAGGCATTGCTGGCGGGGTCCCGGACCACGTAGGACAGGGTGTTGGTCGGCTCGTCAAAAAACGTGGTGACTTCAGGCCTGGAGCCTGCCTCTATGGCGGGTGCGGGTAGCGGGTTCATGCGTTTATCCTCCACTGACAGTTGGGCACCCGGCAGACTCCCGGGTGGGCCCTGTTGTAGAGCAATTGGCGTACCAGATTTTAGATTACGTTATGAATTCACTGTAACTATATGAATTATAAGTAAATAGCATCTACCTATAGTTGCGGGGCAGGGCTGGGAACTTGCGCTCCTGTCCTGAATCTGCCAAATTTGGAGGGCCTTCAGTCAAATTTGGCAGCCATGGAAATAATCGCCTCTTCTATCGACTCCACGATCGCCCGGATGCTGGATACCTACGAGCACCCTGCCATCCTGGTCAGCCCGGCCTACGAGATACTGGCGACCAATGACCTGTACCGGGAGGCGTTTGGCCAGATTGACCGCGGCCTTGGTCCGGCACGCTGTTATCGCGTATCCCACAATTTTGACCGACCCTGCGACCAGGCAGGGGAGGATTGCCCACTGGCCGCGGCCACCAGTTCCGGCCGCAGGGAGCGGGTACTGCACATCCACCAGACCCCCCGGGGAGAGGAACACGTGGACGTGGAGATGCTGCCTATCCTCGGCGAGGATGGCGCGCTGGAGTACTTCGTAGAGTTGCTCAAGCCCGTCTCGATAGCCGGGGCCGGAGCCGGCGACCACGCCATGGTAGGCACCAGCCCGGCGTTCAACCAGATGGTGAGCCTTATCTCCCGCGTGGCTCCCGGCAACGCAGCAGTGCTGTTGCAAGGCGAGTCCGGAACTGGCAAGGAACTGGCCGCCCGGGCTTTGCACCTGGCCAGTGCCCGGGCCGCCGGGGCGTTGGTCACCCTCGAGTGCGCGGGGCTGAGCGAGTCGCTATTCGAGAGCGAGCTGTTTGGCCATGTAAAAGGGGCGTTTACCGGCGCCAACTACACCAGGCAGGGCCTGGCGGAAGCCGCCCACGGCGGGACGCTATTCCTGGACGAGATTGGCGATGTGCCCTTGTCCTTGCAGGTCAAATTGCTGCGCCTGATCGAAACCGGTACCTACCGTCCCGTGGGCAGCACCCAGGTAAAACAGGCCGATTTTCGCCTGGTCTGCGCCACCCACAAGAACCTGGAGCGGATGGTGGAGGAGGGGAGCTTCAGGCAGGACCTGTACTACCGCATCAACGTTTTCCCGATTCGCCTGCCGTCGCTGGCGGAGCGCGCCGAGGACCTGCCCCTGCTGGCGCGCACGATTCTAAGGGAGGCCCACGGGCAGGGGGACAAGACTTTCCACCTCACGGAATCGGCGCTGGCCCTGTTGAAAGCCCACCGCTACCGGGGAAATATTCGTGAACTGCGCAACATCCTCAGCCGGGCAATGGTGCTGGCGAACACCAACGTGCTCGACCCGTCGGTAATCCGGCAAGCCCTGGGGATATCCCAGGAAACAGTTGCGAACACGGCCGAGGCGCGGGACCTAAGCCTGAAAGAGATTGAGCTGCGCCACCTGCAGCAGCTCATGCAGGCGCATAACAATGACCGGGAGGCCGTCGCCGCAATCGCCGGTATCAGCGTGCGATCGCTGTATCGCAAATTTCAGCAGGGCGGGGAGAATGATTCGCCCGACCGGTAATCCGCTTTCGCCCGAAGATAGGGTTGAAAGAGTCTATGGGCCTTGCTCGAGCCTCAGGGCTCGGCGGCGACAGCTTCCGCATCTGCTATGAATCCAGCCACGCTTGCCCAGACATCATGGAATTGGGCAGAGCGGAAATTACTGTGCGTGGTCAGCCAGTCGTAATGCCGCCCGCCATCTTCGTCGTCGCGGTAATGACCGATGATATCCAGGTGATCGGCCTGCGCCACCGCGATGCAGCGCCCCCAGGGCTGGGACAGGGTAGGCACTATGCCATCACTGGCGCTGGAGTCCGGTATTTCAGCCAGGCTATGCCGCATGGCTTTTTCATATTCAGCAGACGGCGCCGGAAATGTGTGGCCGGCGGCAAGGCGGCTGAGGCTGTAATAGAACGCCTGCTGGGCCTGGTCGACAGGGTTGAGGCCGATCTCGAGTGTGGTCTCCACGCTGGGCGGTCGCGACCGGGTGACCACGGATCCATAAGATACACCGTCACGGTTGCCTGCAGCGGCATTGAACAGGTCCAGGGACTCCACCGTAAGCTGGGTAAGCAGCGACTGGTCACGCCCGACTTCCGTCAGTAACTCCTTCACCTGGGCGCGACGCTCGGCATTGAAATCCGCCAGCAATTGCTCGTAGAGCTGGCTGGCCAGGGATCCCCGCGTCCGACCGAGGGAGGAGGGGATGGCAAACAGGCCCGCCACCTCGGCCCAGACCGACAGGGGCAACTGTCCGGTACGCAGCACTGCCATGGTCATGATTGACAATACCCGGAGCAGTTTGCCCCCGAGCAGGCCGGTAAAAAACGAGGCGATAGGGGCGCCCAGGTGAGGTGTCGCCACGCTGATGCATGAGGCCACTTTGACGGCCAGGCGCTCCACATCAATCCTGCTGCCCAGGTCGACCCCGGGGCTCAGCAGGAGCCTGGCGTCGAGGCCGCCGGTGGAGTGGCCAACCAGGTGGATGACCGCTTCCGGCCCCGGGCGAGAAGCGGAGACAGCTTCCAGCAGGAGGCGGGTGCGGGTGCGCAGGCTGGCGGTGGGTAGTGATTTCACGCAGTGGATAGTGGCAGGCATGCCCGCATCATCCAGGAGTTCCCCTAGCTTGAGACGCACAGGACCCCAATAGGCGAAATCACCCAGGTTGGCGAAACCGAAGAAGCCGGGAATAAGGAATATGTGGCGTTGCATGGTGGTGGCGAGTATAGCCCGGTGTCGCCGCCATCTGCCCCTTTATTTCTCCCTCCGTCGAGACTACGGAGGAGTGTATTTAACATAATAATATTATCCGCAGCCTTGCTGATCCACGCGGGGCCGGAAAACACCGCTGCCACTTTCTATATGCAA